>CAZQJX010000015.1:18888-29680 GCA_964592965.1 uncultured bacterium | reverse complement strand
TCAAAAAGAGCCAGTGCCGTATATGGGCGGGTTGGCAATATATCTTGCTTTTCTTTTAGCACTTGTTTTTGGATTTGATTTTAACCGCCAAGTTCTGGGGCTACTTTTAGGAAGCACAATTATTCTTATTGTTGGTCTTATAGATGATTTTGGCGTGATGACGCCTTGGATGAAGTTATTTGGTGAAGCAGTGGCAGTAATTGCTCTTATCAAGAGCGGAATCCATCTTGAAATTCAGGCATTGCTTGCTCTGGAGCCAATTCCAAATTTTCCTATAATCAGCTATAGCCTTAGTGCATTATGGCTATTAACTTTAATGAACGCTTTTAACTTCCTAGATATTGAAGATGGGCTCGCTGGTGGTGTGGCATTCTTTTCAGGAATAGGATTGCTGGCAATATCGTTAATTAACAAAAATATGATTATCTCTGCTTTAACAGTGGCTTTGCTTGGCGGATGTCTGGGATTTTTGATTTATAATTTCCATCCAGCAAAAATATATCTGGGAGATTCTGGAAGCTTATTTTTAGGATTAATGCTCGGAGCTCTAGCAATGATTGGAAGCTATACCATCAAGCACAGATTGGGACTGCTCGCTCCTTTATTTATCCTCGGAACAGCTCTATTTGAAATCACCTTTACAAGCTTTGCCCGTCTAATCCAGAAAAAACCTATTATGCAGGGAAGTCCTGACCATATTGCCAAACGCCTGCAAAAAATGGGATTGAGCCTAAAAAGCACTGTTATTCTGCATTACCTTTTAACAATTATTTTGATGAGCCTCGGATTGGCTGTTGTCCTTGTTTCTGTAAAAATAGCACTGATTATAATTGCTCTTACATTTGCTTTCCTTCTTATTACTGCTTTAATACTTCTGCGAGTAAAAGTTAGCTGATGAGCAAAAAAATTGTAATCATAGGCGCAGGACCTGCTGGATTAAGCTGTGCATACTGGCTGAAAAAGTTTGGCTTTAATCCCTTAATTTTTGAAAAAGAATCCCGCCCTGGTGGGCTTTTACGCACAGAAAAATTTGGGAACTATCAGTTTGACTATGCGGGTCATTTACTTCATTTTCAGAATCCAGAAATAGAGCGCTGGGTTAAAAACATTGTGGGCAAATCAAATCTTAACAAGTTTAAGCGTAAATCTTTTATCTATTACAAGGAAAAGCTCCTTCCCTACCCTTTTCAGGTAAATACCTATGGACTTCCACCTCAAATAGTCAAAGAATGCCTGCTGGGATTTATTGAGGCAGGGCTTAAAAGAAAAAAAAGAGCTAAAAATTTTAAAGAATGGATTTTAATGAATTTTGGGAAGGGATTTGCCAACCATTTCTTTTTCCCTTTTAATGAAAAATTCTGGAAAATACCTCTTGATGAAATTGAAATAGATTGGACAGATTGGTCCATACCTGTGCCCTCACTTGAAGATGTTATTGATGGTGCTCTGGGAATATCTAAAAAAGATTACGGATACAATGTTTGGTTTTACTATCCTAAACAAGGTGGAATAGAATTTTTTGCTCAAAAACTCGCTGAAAAGGTAGGCAAAATTTTCCTGAATCGTGAAATTATTGCAGTGCATCTTAAAAATAAGAAAATTTTGCTAGATAATAAAGAAGAAATAGAGTATGATTATCTGATAAGCACAATGCCTTTAAGAGAGCTAATACTAAAAATGGTTGATATACCTGATAATTTAAAAGAAATGGCAAAGAAATTAAGATATATTTCTGTAATATGCCTAAATTTGGGTGCAGAATCCCCAGAATTTCCTGAATATCACTGGATTTATTTTCCAGAAAAAAAGTTTGTATTTTACCGAGCTGGGTTTTATGCAAATTTTTCAGGAAAAAGCTCAAAATACCAATCAATAGTTTTAGAGATAACCCACCTGCCACAAAATCCTGTTGAAAAAAAGTCTGATTTTATTAAAAAATCTATCAAAGCGTTTGAAAAAGCAGGATTTTTAGCAAAAGGAAAGATTGATTATATCGGAATGATGAAAATACCCTATGCCTATGTGGTTTATGATGAGCATCGCAGAAAGACCCTTCCTAAGCTCTTTAATTTTCTTAAAAAGAATCAAATCTTTTCTATTGGCAGATATGGCGGTTGGCGTTATTCAACCACAGAGTCAGCTTTGATTGAAGGCAAAAACCTAGCAGAGAAATTAGCAAAATGCGAGTGCGGGTAATTCATATCATCACCAAATTAGAATTAGGAGGAGCTCAGGAAAATACTATCTTTACTGTAAAAAATCTTTCCAGAAAGATTTTTAATCCTGCCCTTTGGTCAGGTCCGGGTGGAATTTTAACAGAAGAGGTTAGCAAAAATTTGGGAGAAAATTTTAAACTCGTGCCTCATCTAGTAAGAGAGCTTAATCCTAAAAACGACCTGCTTGCTCTTTGGGAGCTTTTTTGGCTTTTAAGACAAGAAAAAAAGAAATACTCACCTATTATTGTCCATACTCATAGCTCTAAGGCGGGGATTTTGGGAAGGTGGGCGAGTTTTCTGGCAGGAATTCCGATTATCATTCATAGTTATCATGGTTTTGGTTTTAATGACTATCAACCTTTTTATTTACGCTGGTTATTTATCAACCTGGAGCGAGCCACTGCCCGTATAACTGATAGCTTTATTTTTGTGAGCAGAGCAAATATGGCAAAAGCCCTTCAGCTGGGAATAGGTAAAGACAAAGGCTATCATCTTATCCGAAGTGGTATAGAGATTGAGCGGTTTAAACCTAAAGCCATAGATATCCAAAAAAAGCGTAAAGAATTGGGAATTGAAAATGGAAAAGTGGTTACAATGGTCTCTTGTCTCAAGCCTCAAAAAAATCCTTTGGACTTTGCTAGAAGTGCAAAAATCGTTTTAGAGCACTTTCCAGATGTTTGGTTTGTGCATTGTGGCGATGGAGAGCTTCGCCCGGACCTTGAAAAATTAATCAAAGATTTAGGCATTCAGGATAGAGTAAAACTTCTTGGCTGGAGAAGGGATATTCCTGAGATTATGTGGGCAAGTGATTTAATTGTGCTTACTTCACTTTGGGAGGGTCTTCCCAGAGTGTATCCACAAGCAATGGCAAGTGAGCGAGCTATTGTTGGAACGAATGTGGATGGTGCTAAAGAAGCTGTTATTAATGGTGTTAATGGATATTTGGTTGCTCCTAAAGATTATCAATCTTTAGCTCAAAAAATCATTGAGCTTCTAAAAGATGATAAAAAGAGAATTGCCTTTGGTAAAAAAGGAGCAGAATTGGTAGAGGAATTTGATATCTGGAAAATGGTTCAAAAGCAAGAAGAACTTTATCAAAGGCTTTTGCAAGAAAAGGGACTATGGAACTGAACATCACATTCTGGATATTTGCTTTTATCTTTGGATTGGTGGTGGGAAGTTTTATCAATGTGGTGGTGTGGCGTCTTCCTCGTGAACAATCTATTATTTACCCGAGCTCACACTGCCCCAAGTGTAAAAATCCTATTGCTTGGTATGATAACATTCCTATTATTAGTTTTTTGCTTCTAAAAGGAAGGTGCAGGCACTGCGGTGAGAGGATTTCTCTGCGTTATCCAGTTATTGAGTTAATAAGTGGATTTTTAAGCATCATTTGCTGGTGGTGCTTTGGGATGAGCGTATGGTTTTTTGTTTATTATGCATTTTTATGCGCTCTCTTCATTGCTAGTGTAATAGATTTGGAGCACAGACTAATTCCAGATGAAATCAGTATTAGCGGTGCAGTAATTGGGGTTGGGCTGGCTTTTATACCTAACTCTAAAATCACTCCTTTAAATGCCATTATTGGTGCAGGAGCGGGTTTTTTGGTCATCTTTCTGGTTGCTGAGCTTTATTATATCTTCACCAAAAGAGAAGGGATGGGCTTGGGAGACGCTAAATTATTGGCAATGATTGGGGCTTTTTTAGGATGGCGAAGCCTTTGGCTGGTTATCTTTCTTGGCTCTTTACTAGGAATTATCTTTGGGCTGATGGCTATTTTGATGAAAGGAGAGGGTAGGTTTTATAAAATTCCCTTTGGACCATTTCTCTCTTTTTCTGCCTTTATTTATTTCCTAATATGGAGCGGTAAGATAAAAATTCACTTGCCGATATTAAAACCAGTTTTAGGAATATGAAGAAAGAAAAAAGACAAACTAGTTTGATTACAGACATTATTGCAAGCCTGCTAATTTTAACCATTGCCAGCACGGTTCTTATTGCCATTACTGTTATCTGGACGAGCAAACTTCCGGGAGGAAGAGAGAGTTTTACGCCTTTAATTTTGGTAGCTTATGTTTTGCTTTTTGCCCTAGTTATAGCGATTTTTGGTGCCTTGATATTAAATCGGTTGATTATTCGTCCTTTAAAAAACCTACTTCAAGCTACCCAAGAGATTTCTAAGGGTAACTTTAATGTTCAGGTGCCAATAGATTTCCAAAATGAGTTCGGACAGCTCGCTCAAGCTTTTAATCAAATGGCAAAAGAATTGGCTGAAAAGCAAAAAAATTTAGAGCAAAAATTAAAAGAGCTTGAGCAAACAAATGAAGAGCTCCGTCGAACTCAAAATCAACTTATAGTATCTGAGAAGATGGCATCAGTAGGAAAGTTAGCTGCGGGGGTGGCACATGAGATAGGCAATCCACTGAGCATTATTAATGGCTATATAGAATTTTTATCCCGCTCAAAAAATTTATCTGATGATGAGAAAGAGATATTAAGACGAGTTAATGAAGAAGTCAGGCGCATTCATCAGATAATTAAAGACCTGCTTGATTATAGCCGACCACCAACAGGGGCACTGGAACCTGTTGACTTCAATCAGCTTGTTAATGAAACCCTGAATCTTGTTAAGCTTCAAAAAGGTTTTGACCGAATTGAAACTAAACTTGAACTTGATGAAACCCTTCCCACCATTTTAGGTAATCGCAACCAATTAAAACAGGTTCTTGTCAATCTTTTACTTAATGCTCTTGATGCTATGCCGAATGGTGGAACTCTTATTATTAAAACTAAAAGCGACAATCACAATGTAGTGGCAGAGGTAATTGATACTGGCATAGGCATTGCTCCTGAGCACCTTAATAAAATTTTTGACCCATTCTTTACCACCAAAGAGCCTGGCAAGGGGACAGGATTAGGCTTAAGCATATCCCTTAAGCTCATTGAGAATATGGGCGGAACTATTGAAGTGGAAAGCGAATTGGGTAAAGGGTCAACTTTTAGAATAAAGCTCAAACCCGAAGGAGGGGAAAGTGGGAGGCAAAACTAAAGTCCTAATTGTAGATGATGAGGAGAACCTCAGACACTGGTTAAGAATGATTTTAACTGATGCTAACTATGAAGTTGATGAGGCTAAAAACGGAGAAGATGCTTTAAAGAAATTTGAAAACAACATTTACGACTTTGTCCTTTGTGATATCCGAATGCCCAAGATGGATGGTCCCAGCCTGCTTAGAGAAATGCGCCGGCGAAATATTCCTGCAACCGTCATTATGATGAGCGCCTATGGGACAGAAGATACTGCTATTGAAGCGATGAAAATGGGCGCTTATGATTATGTCTCTAAACCTTTTCGTCAAGATGAGATTATCTTGGTTTTGCGAAAAGCAGAGGAGCGGGAAAGGCTAATTCGGGAAAATCGCATTCTTAGGCGTCAAATAGTTCGTGAAACAGGATTTCATAATATTGTCACTCGCAATCCGAAGATGCAGGAGATACTTCAAACAGTTCTCAAAATTGCTGATTACAAAACCACAGTTTTAATCACAGGAGAAAGCGGAACAGGAAAAGAGCTGATTGCTAGGGCTATTCATTATTCTAGCTCCAGAAAAGACGGTCCTTTTATTGCTGTTAATTGCGGTGCTATTCCAGAAAATCTTCTTGAGAGCGAGCTTTTTGGACATATTAAAGGAGCGTTTACTGATGCCACCTATACTAAAAAAGGACTTTTTGAAGAAGCTGATGGTGGAACCATTTTCCTTGACGAAATTGGCGAGCTACCGCCTATGCTTCAAGTAAAACTCCTTCGTGTTCTTCAAGAAGAAGAAATTCGGCGAGTAGGAGATACCAAATCCATACCTGTGGATGTTCGTGTGATTGCTGCAACTGTAAAAGATTTGGAAAAAGAGGTTCAAGAAGGTAGATTTCGTGCTGATTTATTTTATCGGCTTAATGTACTTAATCTTCATCTTCCGCCTCTGCGAGAAAGAAGAGAAGACATTCCTTTGCTTGTCAATTATTTTATTGAGAAGTTTGCGCCCAGATTTAATAAGCAAATAAAAGGAGTGAACAAAGAGGCTATGGAAATCTTAATTAATCACGACTGGCCAGGAAATGTAAGAGAGCTGGAGAATGCTTTGGAGCGAGCCATTGCTCTGGCTGAAGGAGAACTTGTTCAAGTAGAGGACCTACCACCATATTTAAGAGAAAAAGTAGATACCCGTCCCGGATTGTTTATTCCTCAAAACGAGCTGAGTATAAAGAAAATTACTCGCCAAATAGAAGAAGAACTAATTAGAAGAGCACTGGAAAGAACTAAAGGCAACAGAACCCAAGCAGCCAAACTTTTGGAAATAAGCCATCGGGCTCTTATTTATAAAATAAAAGAATACGGATTAGACAAAGAACTACCTAGCAGAATAAAATTAAATAAAGAAGAAAAAGATGTATAAATTTGGAACAAAAAATGCTAATCTTGTTTTTAAAAGGATAAACTTTTTCAAAATTAAAGGAGGAAAGTCAATGCTTAAAAAATCAACAAACGGTTTTACACTAATAGAAATGGCTGTTGTCTTTGCCATTATTGCTATAGCAGCTAGCTTGGCAACAGTTTCTATGATTAGAATGATGCCAAGGATAAAAATTCGTGGAGATGCTTGGGATGTGCATCAAGCTCTCCTCAGTGCCAAAATGCAGGCAGTAGGTGAAAATACTAATATTGGTGTGATTTTTTTTCATAGAGGCTACAAAAATGACCCCCGATGTTTAAATGCAGATTGCTATGTGATTTTTAAAGATGCTGACGGAGACAATAAATATACAGATACTGATGGAAATTTTCTTAAATTTACTCCAGGAGAAGACCCGCTGATAGGAACGGTCAGAAGAATTAACACCAATAATACCTTTTGGCGCGTTTTTGGAATTTATCTTTCTAATCCCGGAGATTATGTTTGGTTAATTTTTAATTCACTGGGAAATGTTGAGTGGTTTGGCTCAAGTACCAATCCTAATAATCCAATGCCTTTTAGCGGTGGAACAATAGAGATTTTCACCAGAAATCCTATCAAAGGAGCTTCCAATCTTTATTATATGAGCGGAGTAATGGTTCAACCTGTGGGCGGAAATTTGTCCATTATTCCGCCCAAGTTAGAACATCGTTAATAAATAAATATCTTGGTTCCTATTTCGGTCATTTCCCATACTTTTTTTAGGTCTTTTGCATTCATACGAATACATCCATGAGAGTATTTACCTGGCTTGATTCTTCCTGATTTGGTTCCATGAATAGAATAACCACCTCCGAAATGAATCCGATACCTGCCTAATACCCCCTCAACTGCCCGCTCCTCGCGGGTTAAATTGGGTGGTGGTTCTTCACCTCTCTCCAGCCAGCTCCAGTCTGGACGATACCACACTGGATTTTCTTCTTTGCCGATTATCTCAAAGATGCCCCTAGGTGTGCTAAAATCTCGCTCTTCACCAGTGAGTTTGAGAATTGCTTTTCCCTTGCCACTTACAATGGGGAAAGAATATAAAATTTGCGTGCCCATCTTAATATAAAGCTCGTCCTTTTCAAGATTAATCTCAAGGTATATTTCCTCACTATTAACCGTTTGCTGAAGCCAGTTTAAAGCCTCTTTGAGCCGAGCCCGCTCCCGCTCTAATTTTTTGATTTGCTCATCTTTTTCTCTCAGCGTTTTCAAATAATCCCTTTTGTCAAGTGCTCTTAAATAATCATAGGCTTTTGCCAAATCCTCGTGATTCCGACGCTCATTGTTTATATAAAGCCAAAGTTGTTCCCGAGCCTCTTTTTCCATTCCCAAAGCTAAATAGCACTCACCTATGCGAAACTGTGCTTTTGAAACTACTTTGCTATAAGGATATTTTTCTATAATCTCTTGAAACTTCTCTATTGCTTTTAAATAATCTCCCTGCTCTGCAAGCTCCTCTGCCTGAGAATAAAGAACCTGCCAAGCAGGTGGCTTTTTCTTAAAACTAAAAGATAAGCAGAGAAAAATAACTATCAACCAAACTATCTTTACTTTTCCGGCCATTCTCAGAAAGAATTTTATCCGAAATTTCTTTTTATTTAATCCTCCTGCTCAAGCACCCTTGAAAGTTCGCTCCAAACCCTATCCCTTCCTTCACCTGTTCTGGCGGAAAATTCTATTACCTTAGCATCTTCACCCAGTTCTTTAAGCTGAGCCTCTATTTTCTTTTTTGCTTTCTCTCGTTCGCTTTTTTTCAATTTATCTGCTTTGGTAGCAACAATTAAAGCGGGAATCCCATTTTCTTTCAGCCAGAGTAAAAAATTCTTCTCCTCGTCTTCCAGTCCCCTTCTTAAATCAACAATTATTACCACCAGCTTTAAACTGGTGCTAAAAGTTAAATATTCTTCCACAATCCTTTTCCAGCTCTGGCGTAATTTATGAGGAACTTTGGCATATCCATAACCAGGCAGGTCAACAAAATACCACTTCTTATTAACTCTATAAAAATTAATCAGACGAGTGTGTCCTGGAGTGGAGCTGGTGCGGGCTAATTTGTGGCGTTGCAAAAGACAATTAATCATTGAGCTTTTTCCCACATTGCTCCTGCCACTAAAAGCCACTTCAGGAAGACGAGGAAAAGGATACTGGTCTTTGCGAACCGCGCTTGTGATAAAAACCGCCTCAGTGATTTTCATCTCTTAAATATAAATTTTAAAATAACTAATCCCAGCATCAAAAAAATCCCTGCCAAACTGCTCCAAAGACCAATTTTAAAAGATATAGGCTCATACCAAAATTTAACAATATGCTTTCCTGTTGGGATAAAAATTAGACGAAGAGCAAGGTCTGCACGGTAAATTCTCTGCTCTTTCCCATCAATCTCAGCTCGCCAACCAGGAAAATACTGGTCAGAAGCTAATAAAAAGCAATCATTGGGAGCTTTCACTTCAAGCTCTACCTTTTGTGAATAATGGCTTAATACTTTTACATAACTTCGCTCCTTGGTTTTGCTAAAACTTTGCTTGTATTGCACAGGCTCAAATACTATTGCCTGATTACGAAAATATCCAGGCTTTAAATCACGAAGTTTAAGAAAAAACTTCCACCCATCTTTTAAACCTTTAGCTAAAATTATTCCCACGCCCTGCACCAAAAAATATCTTGGGAAAAAATTTTGTATATGGTTTATACTTATCTCTGCACCCTCTTCTACTAAATTTTCTATAACCGAAGATTTCAGCTCAGGATAAAATAATCTTAATCCTGCCCAAGCTAAATAATCATTTGTATAATCTCCTTTTGGACCTGGCAGACCTATCAAAGCGAATTTTATTTCTTTTTTTGTTTTCTTAAAATTATATTTGAACCCAAACCATTTTCTCTCACTTAACTTTTTTGTCGGAGCGATATATCGGTAAAATGTTAATCTATAATCTGAGTTTGTTTTTTCTAGAAGCATAAATTCCGCTCCATCACCATAGCCTGAGTATCCTGTTTCAAACTTCAATTCAAATTTCTTTTTTAAAGTTAAAATATCAGCATTTATTCTGATGGGCGAATGCAGAAGAAGTGCTTTTTTAGTAATGTTTGAAATGGTTTTTGGCTCAACCCTTGTCCAATCTGAAAAAAGCCCGATTTTTTCTCCCTCTAAAAAAGAGTTATAAATCAATTGAGAATTTAGCTCCCGCTCTGAAGCATAGATTCCAAGATTTAATAGATAGGCTAAACCAGAGCTAATATTTTTTCGGCTGATTTGAAAAAGTTTATGCTTTTGGTAATGGGTATTAATTTCTTCCTTGCTTTTCAGCCCCTCAACCGCAGAGATAAAATATACATAACTTTTTGGATAAAGAGGGTCATAAACTCTTACATCATCTATTCCTAAAACAAGCAGAATATTAGGAAATAAAATATCATTCTCTGCAGAAAATCTCCACAGACCAGACACCATATTTTTAAGTGCTCTTGCTTCTTTTAACTGGCTAAAAAGATACCCGGATTCATCTCTTCCCCTGCCCCAATTTCTATCCAGATAAAAACCCACCAAAAGGCAAATTAAAATCAAAAAAGCGGGTACCTGCAAAGGAAATGATTTTTTTAAGACCATCGCCAGAGAAAATATTATTATCACCACCAAAAGCCAGCCAATCTGTATGGTTGCACCAAAGGCATAAAAAGGCTTAAAGCCATCTAACAGCGCAATCAGCAGATTTATCATAGCCCAAAGCCAAACAAGTCCTAAAATTAGCAAATCCTTGCGAAAGTTATCTTTTTCCAAAAACAGAGAAAATCCTATTCCTGCAAGAATTGCCAGCGATAAATTTAAAATAGGTTGTGCATATTTGTAATTATAACTTACGCTAAAAGGATACAAATATCCCAGCCAAGAGAAAGGTGGAATGCCATAAATTATACCGATGGAGAAAAAAGCTGTGCACAGCCAAAACCACCCATTAGCAAGTAATCTTTTGAAATCAGCCACTGCCCGAATTGCCAAAATTATCCCCACAGTTCCAATGCCACTGGCAAGAAAAGGCACAAGCGTGCTTTCAATGTTTTTTCCAAAAAACCAAGGAAGAAGCA
>CAZQJX010000015.1:1269-18788 GCA_964592965.1 uncultured bacterium | reverse complement strand
CCAGTTATAAGAAGATATACTCCAAGCACGCTCACAAGCCAGCTTAAAAAATTCCTTTTCTTACCAAGCCAATAAAAAGCCAAAAGCTGAAAAGGCAATAAGCACTCTACATTCAAATGAGACATATAAACATAGCGCATAAAATACCCGCTAAGCGCAAAGCAAATACCAGCTACCAGGCCAGGCAAAATTTTTAAATTAAGAGCAAATCTTACGAAAAGATAAAGACAAAATCCTGCTATCCAGAGCCTTAAAATTAAAACCCAATCAATCACTCGCCAAAATCCGAACAAAAACTTAAGCCAGTTTAAAGGATAAAAAATTGCGCTTTGCATATTGGCAAGATGAGGTATTCCCAAACCATTATGTGGATTCCAAAGCGGGAAATACCCTCTGGCAAGCTCACGAATGGAAAAATGGTCCCAAGGGAAAAAACCATAAATATTAGTTATATCTTGTATTACTTCAGAATAAATATATCCACTGCTGTAAATCTTATCTGCATAAACTCCGCTTATGATTAAAAAAAGAACAATTGCTATTAATATGTGTTCAAATCTTCTTGACATTTTTTCTTAAAGCAAGCACGGCGAAAATCATTATAAATCCGGAAAGGGTTAAAACCAAACCAATTTTAAAATCAACAGGGCTGAAAACAAAATCTATCTTATGGGTTCCTTGCCCAACTGGCATAGCCCTAAAGCCCAAGCCTGCTTTTATAACCCGCACTTCCTTTCCATCAACTTCTGCTTTCCAGCCTGGATAGTAAAGGTCTGTCAAAATCAAGTAAGAAAACTCTGTGGCGTGCACAAGAATTGAGAGCTCTGTTGCGCTGTATTTTAAAATGCGCGCTTTCTTCAAAAGGCAATTATCAACTTTTTCAAAATCAAGGTTATGGCAAATGAAAACTCTGGGAAAGCTTTTTAAATTCTCAAGCAAATATCCTTCATTAATTTTTTTACTTAAAAACTTATCCGGTAGTTGATTTTTCCAGATATTTTCTCTTGCTATTATCCATTTTACGCCAAATATATCTAAAAGCGGATTATTTAAGGCTGATTTTAATGGGCGAATATAATATTCAGGATAAAAATATTCAAGTCTTTGAGATATATCAATTCCATTAAGCTCGTCCATAAGGGCAAAATAATCTTTGGGAAAAAGAGCATCTGAGCTTCGTATGTCATTAATTCCAAAAAGCGAAGCCAAATTAGGAGGGAGTAAAGGATAAGGCTCATCAACCCCGCTGATGCGAACAGGAACATTAGGAGAGCTTTGAGCCATTTCTTTTATCCAGGCTTTTCTTTCCAATCCCTTTATTTTAAGGTCAATATAAGGCTCAATTTGAAAAACATAAATATAAAGACTGGCAAGTAAGAGCCAAAAAAATAACATTCCCAGTTTCCTTTTCCTTCTTAAAATCAAATTCAGTCCTGCACCTGCAAGAACTGCTAAACAAAAAGTAATTTCTGAGAAATAAAATTTATAATTGGAAAGCTGGTTAAAAACAGGGAAAAGCGCTAGCCAATGAAAGGGAGCAATGCCATAAGTTAATCCCAAAAGGATTGTCATCAAACCTGCAAAAAAGCTGACCTCGCTTCTCAGTTTTCTTAACTGGCAAATACAAAAAATAGCTAGGAAAAAAGCAATAATCCCAACTCCGGGCATAACCCCTGGAGCAGTTGTTTTTAAATATCCTTGCTTAAAAATGCTCAATACGCCTTGCCCAAGCAACTCAACCATAATCCTTCCAGCTCCCCTTGAATAAGGGGTAAAATAAGGCAGAGCTATTGAGCTTATAGTTTTAATATCAAGATGAAATAGTCCGAAGCCGGGATAATGCAGGCTCCAAGAGCGTGTATAATAGTTAATAAAAGGCAAAAGAACCACACCGGCAAGCACAAAAGAGCATATATAGCTAAGCATCAATAAACAGGTTGTTTTTAGCCTTTCGCTGGATGTGCGTTTGCTCTGAAAGACTTGGAAAAGAAAAAAGATACCGCCAAATAAAAAGCAATTAAAAACAGCCTCTGGATGACCGCCAAAGATAATGAATAAGCCAATAATAATCACACCTAAGAAATGCCTTTTTAAACTCTTTTTTGCCAGCTCATCTAAAAAGATAAGGAAAAGAGGAAATAAAATTTGAGAATTTAAATCAACCAATTGAATGAACCAAAGTCCATATCCACCTAAAGCCCAGACCGATGCCCCAGCAAAACAGGCAAGACGCTCAAAATTAAGCTTGCGCAAAAATAAATAAATGAAAAACCCACCTACAAACAAGCGAAGCCAAAGCCAAATTTCATATCCTATGTGATTACCCAAAAGATAAATAATGATATTCAAAGGGTAAAAAACCGCGGTTTGAAGATTAGCAAGATGAGGCTGTCCAAAACCAATATACGGATTCCACAAAGGGAAAAAACCTTTTTTAAATTGCTCAGCAGAAAAGCTAAGCCACGGTAATTGTTGAAGCAAGCCTGCAGGGTCAATTAAAATCTGTTCATAAAAGGCGCCAATGCGAAAGCGAAGAGTAAGAAAAAAAATAAAACTGATTAAAAGAAAAATTAGCCCATCAATAATTATCTCTTTGATATTCTTCATCTTCTGAATTATTAGCTAGCACTTTTAAAAGCTAATGGTTTTCCTTAGATGCTTTTAATTCTTCCAGCTCTTTTCGCAAAAGTGCAAGCTCGGTTGTTATCTTTTGCACTTGGTCAGAAAGCCTTGTGAACTTCACAGAAAAATGTATGCTGATGAGAATAAGAAAAAGAAAAGCAAACAAAAACAAGGTTGTTGTTGGTGTAATTGCACCAATTAGCCTTGAGAGCCAAAGAAGAAGCGGAGAATAAATCACCAGAATCAAAATTCCTAATCCTGTTAAAAGCCAAAGGATTGCGTATTCTTCTCTTAGCTTTCTCCTGCGAATTAGCTCAAGAATTAAAATAATCAATATTCCCGCGGCAATGATGGCGAAAACCTTTTGTCTGAAAAGTATTTTTTCATCAATACTGGCAAGAACCTGCCCAGCTATTGCGGTGAGAATTTTCTGTTCACAAAACACTTTCCAGCTCCCTCCTTTTTTCTTTTAAATCTGTTCTTAAAACAAAATGAACTATGCTCACGCCCATTTTTAGGAAATAATAGATGGGCTTAAATATTCCCGAGTGCATAGAACCTTTTCTTTGAGAAGCACGCATCTCAACAGGAACTTCTTTTATCTTAAAGCCCATTTTATCCAGCATAATAAGCACATCTGCATCAGGGAAATCAAGGGGAAAGAATTTGCTAGTGAAAACTTTTGCCACTGACCGATTTAAAGCAACCAATCCGCTAGTAGGGTCGGTAATTTTTTTCTTAATTAGCAGAGAAGTTAAACTAGCAAAAAACCAGCTTCCTGCTCTGCGAGCAAAAGCAATACTGATATTTCTCGGTTGGAGATAGCGCGACCCAATAACATAATCTGCCTGATTGTTTTGCAGGGGCTTGAGTAAATCTTCAAGATATTTTGGATTGTGCTGACCATCAGCATCAAAAGTGATGAAATAAGGAAAAGAAGTTTTGCGAAGTCCGTAAATAAATCCTGTTTTAAGAGCAGAGCCATAGCCAAGATTAACAGAATGGCGTATTAGCTCTATTCCAAATTTTCTTGCCTTTAAAAAAGTATCATCAGTTGAGCCGTCATCTACTACCAAAATATGTCGTGCATAATTTGTAAGCTCTTGCAAAGTTCTTTCTATTACCTCAGACTCGTTGTAAGCAGGGACTATAACTAGAGCATCTTCTATCATCTTCTCTCCAAAATTTCTGTATAAATCTTTTTAACCTCGCTCGCAATCTTTTTCCAGCTTAAATTTTCTTGAATCCACTTTTGAGCGGCTAGGGTCATTTTAGGCTTATTCTCTGAAGAAAACTCATCAACAATTTTTGCAATGGCTTTGGCATCGCCGTAAGGAACAATCCACCCACCGCCTGTTTTTTTCAGCCATTCTCCACATCCGCTATCATCAGCGACAATTACAGGAGTGCCACAAAGAATAGATTCAAAAGCACTAAGCCCAAAGATTTCATACTCTCCTGCATAAACGGTCAGCAAAGCCTGATGAAAAGCAGATTCCTTCCAAGGGCTTGTTAGAAGACCGGTAAAAATCACTCTATCTCTTACGCCAAGATTATCCGCCAACTTTTCAAGTTTTGTTTTTACTCCCATATCATTTCCAGCAATTACTGCGATGATGTCTTTTCTTTTGAGCAAACTAATTGCTTTAATCAAATGCTCAATACCTTTGCGAGGGGTGAGTTTTCCAAGATAAAGCACATAATCGGTTTTGATTCCGATTTTGGCTTTAAAATCATATTCAGGCTTTACAGGCTCAACAAAAACGCCATTAGGAACCACCCGGATTTTTTCAGGAGAAATATCCATTTCAATAAATTGCTTTTTTTCCGCCTCACTCACTGCGATAAAAATGTCAATAAATTTAATTTGCCTTGCACCCCAGATAAAGTCATAAATTTTTTTTAACGCCCTTCTTCTTTCAATATTGACTAATGTTCCATTTGGCTGTAGGATAACAGGAATTTTTTTCTCACCTGCCCAAAAATTTATCCAAGTATTAAGCAAGTTTCTATGACCGTGAATATGAACAAGGTCGTGGTTTGAAATCTTGCTTTTTTCTTTTTTTAAGCCAAGTGGATAAAAAAACTGCCAATGATAAGCAAAATAATTGCTTAAATTACGATAGACACGAATATTTATGCCATCTACCGTAAATTCACGCTCCTTTCTTCTCCTTTTTTCATCAAAAGCATCAGTGGTGACTACATCCACTTCAACCCCCTGTTTTGCCAGCTCCGCACAAAGATGATAGCTTAATCTAGGTATTCCACCATAAGCCCAAGCCGGATAAAAATATGGAACTGAATGAAGAACCCTCATTTTCGTTTAAATGCTTTCCTTAATAAGATTTTTATAAAATCCTGCAACCTTTTCCCAAGAGAATAATTCAAGAAATGTTTTAGATTCTGCGGTTTTACCTTTCAATATTTTCTTAATGCCATTAGCAATATCTTTCGGAGTGGGCTGAACTTCTAAAAACCCGGCTTCTTTAAGAATTTGAGGAGCAAAGCAGAATTTTGTTCCAACTACTGGCTTTCCGCTGGCAAGTGCCTCTAAAATAACCACAGGCATACCCTCGGCTTCACCATATCGGTCAATTAAAGATGGCACAACCACAACATCTGCTAGCTGATAATAGTAAATAAGCTCAGAATGAGGCTTTGCGCCCAAGAAAATTACCTGCTTTTGAATCTCTAGCTCGCTTACCCTTTTTTCAAGCCACTCTCGCAGCACTCCTTCTCCAACAATCAAAAGTTTAATTGGAATTTCCTTTTTAAGAATTTCTATAGCTTCTAAAAGGATATGCACCCCCTTTTTTTCTGTTAATTTCCCCACAAACAAAACAACTTTAAATCCCTTTAAATTTAGCTGATTTCGCAAATGGTTAAGTTTTTCCTTATTTATTTTTTTGCTATCAAATTTCTCCAGGCTCACACCCATTGGCTGATAAAAAACCGATGCCTCTTTGCATATTTTTTTAATTTCTTCCTGCATATGCTGATTCACTACTACAATCGCTTTAGAATTTCTGCAAATAAACCTGAGTAATCCCTTGCCTAAAGGAATGCGCATCAAAAGATAAAAATCACTAGCATGAGCAGTGCAGATATGAGGAATTTTAAACCAACGACAAAGTAAAGAGAAAATTAACCCGCTTGGCACCAGCCAATGGCTATTAACTGCAAAATATTTTCTTCGGCGTAGAATTCTCATACCAGCAATAAATTCTCCTGTTAAAAAAAAGCCAAGCAAAAGCTTAGCAAAAAAACTTTGCCGAAGATGGTTTTGAATTCCTCTGCCATCAGCTAGAAATTCATATTTTTTAAAAAAATACCTGAAGCGTAATATCTCTATTCCCTGCCATACTTCTTTTTCAGCAGAGCCTGGGAAATATGGAGCAAGCACGGTTATATCAAAATATTTTTTTAAATGCAAAGCAAGCTCAAAAACAAAAGGAGCGGGCAAAGGGTCATTTTCCCAGCGGGGAAAAGTTGTTGTGACAATGAGAATCTTTGGTTTTTTGGAAATAAGGCTCGGGCTGGACATATTTTTATTGATTTTTTTCTTTCTTCTCTTTGGCAAATTCAATTTTTCTCAGCCGATAAATCAATTCTTCTAAAAGTTTTCTATTGCCAGCAATAAGGTCAGAAACCAGCCCTATCAAAATCACCTGAAATCCGATTATCATAAGAATTGCTCCTAAAAGCAAAATCTGTATGTGTCCCTTACCGCCAGCAGTGAAGTAATAATAAAGAAACCACACTCCTATTCCAAAGCCACCGAGAAAAATCAAACTTCCAATGAGAGAGAAAACCTTTAAAGGCTCATAGCGAGAATAAGTGCGAATCATTGCTTCAATGCTTCTGAAAAGATACTGAGGCACACTGGAATAAAGCCTGCTTTTTCTCCCAGGCTGAGGATTAACTCTAACTTCTACCCAAGCAATACGAAGCTTTTGTCTGCCTGCTTCTATTAGGGTTTCTAAAGTATAGGTAAAATCACTCAGAACGCATAATCTTAAGGCGCTTTCTCTGCTTAGGGCTCTGAATCCACTGGCACCATCTTTGATTTTTTCCCCTGCCAAAATTCCTAAAAACCAGCTCCCTAGCTTCTGAAGAAAAAGTCTTATGCTGGAATAATTAGGAAGTTCTTTTAGCTTTCTTTCGCCAACCACTATATCTGCAGATTGATTTAAAATTGGCTCAATTAGGCGAGGAATTTCTTCGCCAGGATATTGATTATCAGCATCAATATTAACGATAATATCAGCACCAAGCTCAAGCGCCTTTTCTAAGCCTTTTAAAAAAGCTCTTGCCAGCCCCTGCCTTTTTCCTAAAGCAAGAATGTGGTCTGCGCCTGCGGATTTCGCTTTTTCTATGCTTTTATCGCTACTGCCATCATCTACCACAAGAATTTCCACTTTATCAACACCGGGGATTGAGCGAGGAATGGATTTGATGGTTTGAGCAATGGTTTGCTCTTCATTAAAACAGGGTATTTGAACCATAAGTTTCATTTTTATTTAAGCAAGCCTTTTTCTTCCAGCTCTTTTAGGCACCTGTCAGCAAGGTCAAGCACACCTTCCTGTTCTTTTGCCCAGTCAAGGAATTCCACTATTCCTTCTTCAAATTTTACCTGCGCCTCAAAACCTAAAATCTCTTTGGCACGACGGGTGTCAGCATAACAATGTCTTATATCCCCTACACGGAATTTTTCTGTTATTTGAGGCTCTATGTCCTCTCCTAAACCTTTGATTACTGCTGAAACTGCTTCTAACACACTTAATGCCCTGCCCGTGCCTATATTACAAATTACCTGACCTTCTCCTTGCCATCTTAAAGCAAGTAGATTGGCTCGGGCAATATCCTTGACATTTATAAAATCTCTGGTCTGCTTGCCATCTTCAAAAATAATAGGTGGCTTTTTATTCAACACTCTGCTGGCGACAATAGCAAGTAGTCCTGTATAAGGATTGCTTAGCGCCTGCCTTGGTCCATAAACATTGAAATAACGAAGGGCAACTGTGGGAATGCCATAAGCAGAACCTACCACCAAAAAAAGCTCCTCTGTAGTCTTTTTGGTAATTGCATAAACAGACTCACAAATAGTTGGCTTATCCTCATCTGTAGGTGCGGGCTTGAGCTCAGCTCCGCAAGTATCGCAAACAAGTTCCCATTTTCGCTCTAAAAGCTGGTTGAGCTTTCTGGTGCGTGGTGCCACTGGTCCGCAGTTAGGGCAGATATATCTTCCCTCCCCGTAAATAGACATTGAGCTTGCAACTACCAATTTTTTTATCCTGTCTCTATGCTCAATAACTGATTGAAGCAAAACAGCGCTGGAACCATCATTGCCAAGAACATATCGGTCCACCTGATACATAGACTGCCCTACTCCAACCAGCGCAGCTTCGTGCACCACCGCATCAACTTCTGCGATTATTTTATCCACAAGTTCTTTATCTCTTAGGTCTCCATAAATAAACTCTGCCTCTGGATTGAGATAATCTGGCTTGGATTTTTTATCTCCGTGAACCTGTGGCTCAAGATTGTCTATGACTTTAACCTCATATCCTTCTTGAAGCAAAAGGTCAACGATGTGCGAGCCAATAAATCCCGCACCGCCTGTTACTAAAACTTTCTCCATCACTTAACTCCTTCCAAATCTTTTTTCCAGTTCATTTAAAATTCTCTCTCCTATTTTTTGCCAGCTACATTTTTCTAGATATAACTTATGCCCTTCTTGGGCAATTTTCTTTCTTAGCTCGGGATTGTTCTTCAAAAATATAATTCTCTCAGCAAGTGCTTCAGGGTCTCCTGGTGGAGATAATAAGCAATGTTTTTTATCCTTTAAAAGCTCACGGGATGCAGGACTATCTTCTGTTATAACTGGCTTTGCTAGTGCAAGCGCTTCATAAACTTTATAAGGAATTACTCGCAGAGCTTTTTGGGTTGTGCCGAAAATCCCTAATAAAATATGAGCTTTACTTGCTCTTTCCACCAATTCTTTGTGCGAAAGCCATTCAATAAATTCTACATTTTTAAGCTCAAGCTTTTGAGCAAGCTCACGCATTTCAGGATAAAGTTGACCTTTTCCAATGAGAATAAATTTAATATCTTTTTCTTCTTCTAAAATTTTAGCAGAGTGCAAAATAACATCTATGCCATGAAGCGGTATATATGAGCTGTAATTTAACACAATAAAATGATTTTCCTGTTCTTCAACATTTCTTGGGAAAAAATTATTCTCATCTACTCCCAGTGGAATGGCTAGGAATTTATTTTCGTTTACATTAAACTCTTGAGCAAAATATTTAATGTGTGCTTTGGTATCTAGGAGTGCCAGGTCTGCGCACTTTACGCTCCAGCGGTCTATTGAATGAAGCAATCTGGCTATTAAAGAGCCTTTAGGATATATCTTTCGGTCTTCTACAAGGGTATCATAAAGAGAATAAAATGTATCAAAAACAATAGGTTTTTTATGAAATACTTTTAAAAGGCGAGCAAGGAAAACATCAAAATGACCAATATAGCCCACAAACATATAGTCAAAATTTTTATCAATTTGGATATATTTTCTTAAAAGAGAAAAGTAAGCTTTTAAAAGTTGGAGCAGGCTGGCGAACCCAGCAGAAGTTGCTTTCATTTTTTCCTGATGTTCTTTCCATAAATCAGTATGGCATTCTATTACTTCACATCCCAAACTCCGCAAACCCTGAATTAAAGCGAGATTGCGAGCATATTCTTCCCCTCGTGAGTAGGTTCCAAAATAAAGTATTTTCAACTTACCCATTTTTTTAACTTAAACCCGCTTTTCATCAAAGCCCAAAGCCCTTGAATGGTAAATATTTTACCAAGTAAATAGCTAGGGCGAAAGTAAAATTTCTTATATGCTTCTTTTAAAATACTTTCCAGTTTTTCATAACTCCAATTATCACTTATGAGCAAAGGACGGCGCTGGCCATATTCTTCAGGAGCTGGTGCTTTTGCCTCCTGATACCATCCTTGATTTTTAGCCAGCTCATAAAGAGGGCTTCCTGGAAATGGGCTGAGACTGCCAAATTGCACATAGTCTAACCCAAGGTCAATTGCAAATTGAATGCTTTCAAGTGCTTCTTCATAGCTTTCTACTGGAATGCCGAAAATAAAATATCCCAAAACTTTTATACCTGCTTTTTTTGTGTTCGCAACCGCATCTTTGATTTGCTTTATGGAAACTCCTTTTTTGAGCCAGTCAAGGCTTTTTTGATTTGCACTCTCAATTCCGTAAGCAATTATTCTGCATCCTGCTTTTTTCATCCAATAAAGCATCTCCTCATCAATGATATTTACTCTCCCTTCGCATTTCCAGCTAATTTTTATATCTTTTTTAATAATACCTTTGCAAACTTCTATAACCCGTTCAGTGTCCAAAGTAAAAAGGTCATCATAAAATATTATTGCCTGCACTTTTTCTTGGAAGTAAAGTTCTTCAATCTCTTTTAGAACATTGTCTGCACTTCTTGCTCGCCATCTGCTTCCTGATACAGATTTATCGCAAAAGATGCATTGATATGGGCATCCTCTGCTGGAAATAATTGTGGCAAGCTTTTTTCCTGGAAAAAGAGGATGACGGTAGCGCTCCATTGGGAGCAAGTCCCAGCTTGGTAAAGGAAGTTTATTCAAATCTGAAACGATAACGGGTTCTGTGCTGGAATCAGGCGTTAATATCCCATTAGGATATGAACTAATTTGTTTTTTCTGTATAAGCGCCAGCACAAATTCTGGAAAATTTTCTTCTGCCTCACCAAGAAAAAGAAAGTCAATTTCTGGACATTCTTGAAAGATTTTTTTTCGCAAAGCAGTAGGATGTGCGCCTCCCATTATTATCCATTTAACCAATCTCCGAGCTTTCTTTGCCAAAAGATAAGCAGAATCAGCAAGCGGAGTAGTAGTGGTAATTCCTAAAATTTCAGGATTATATGATGCGATTTTATTTAAAGTCTTTTCAAGTCCCAATCCGAGCGATGGCGCATCAATGATTTTTACTTCAATGTCATAATTTTTCAGTGTTGATGCAATATAGGCAAGCCCTAAAGGAGGCACTAGCAGAGAGGCGGACTTATCAAAAATCGGTGGATTAACTAAAACAACTGAAGCCATTAATCTAACCTTGCTATTTTTCTTAAAGGAATAAATTGGTCGTAAATTAAATTTTTAATTTCTTTTTTTGCATTACCCTTCAGCCAATGTTTGCGAATTTTCCATTGCTTAGGGAAATTTGCTAAAGCATCTTTTATTGCTCGCAAAAAAGCCCAAATCCAGCTCCAGAATTTACCTTCTTTAGAATCCCTTATTTTTAAAGCTTGAAGAAATTGATAGCTTAAACGAATGAAGCTCAAAAAAGGAGAAAGTAAAATCAGATAAATCGGATACCACCTTAACAATATCCATATACGATTACGCTCCACCTGATAAAGCTTAAAAATACTATAGCCAGCTCCAGGAGCTGTTGTCTGTGAATAGCCATGATAAACTATCGCCTTCGGAGCAACCACCGCCTTCCAGCCTCCTAAAAATGCTTTGAGCCCAAGGTCTGTATCTTCACTGTAAATAAAAAAATCTGAATCAAACCCAGCCAGCTCTTTAACCATTTTTTTAGAATAAATGCAAGCACACCCACTTGCTACTACCGCGCAGTCTTGATTAAATCTTCGTGAATCTAGCTCCCCCCTATATTTTGCTCGGCTCAATCCATCCAACCAAAATCCAACACCAATACCATCAAGCACATCTCTTTCATCTGCACGAATTATTTTGGGAATAATCACCCCGATTTTTTTGCTGGTCTTTGCGCTTTCAAGTGAATGTTTTAACCATAATGGGTCTGCGCAAGCATCATTGTTTAAAAGAGCCACCCACTCTCCTTCTGCAAGCTCAAACCCTTGATTACAAGCATAAGCAAAACCCATATTGATGGAATTCTTGATTAATTTAATCTTTTCTCCAAAGGTTTTTTCTATTTTTTGGCAAGAGCCATCGGTTGAGCCATTATCAATAACTATTACCTCAACCTCAATGCCCTTTTGATTAAAAACCGAATCAATCGCTTTTAAAGTAAGCTCTCCGCCATTGTAGTTCAATATCACTACGCTTACTTTATTGCTCATTCAAAGAACTCCTGATAGGCGGAAAAAATGCGACGGGCAACTCCAGCCCAGCTAAACCTCTCCTCTGCCCAAATCCTTCCACCCTCTGAAAGCTCCTTGCGACGAGCTGAATCATCCAATAAATGCCCAATCCCCAAAGCTAAATTTTCTGCTGACCTCTGCTCACTTTCAGCGTCAAATGGAACATACTCAGCGTATTCACCAGCGAGTTCTCTATTTATCTCAAAGTCAAAACATACGCATGGCAAGCCCATTGCTAGGTAATTTAAGACCTTACCATTAGATTCAGTAGAAGATATTTTGGGCGCAACAGCTATATCCCCTAGAGCTAAATATTTGTGTGCCTGAAAATAATCTATTCTATCCAAAAATCTCACCACATCTTTCAAGCCAAGCTTTTTAGCTACCTGCGGGTATTTTCCAAGAGGATATCCCATAATCAGCGCTTTAAATTTATATCCATTTCGCTGAAGTAGATGCAGGGAATGTAAAAAAATCTCAATACCCTGATAGCGATTTAAAAGACCAAGATAAACAATTACCAACTCCTTATCTGATATATCAAACTTTTGATAAAGCTCTGGGGGCGCAGATTGAGGAAAAAAACGCTCTAAATCCACTCCATCACCAACCCAGCGAGCCTTAGCTTGTGAGGAACTGTCAAGCTCCTTTCCTAAAACCTTTGCATTGAGCAAAATGGAATTAACCCTTCTGTTAATCCAATTCTCTAGCATCCTCATTAGTTGATAAATCCCAATCATACCAAACCAAAAATTATGCTCCTTAAGCTCCAATGATAAACTACCTTGATAGTCTAAAAAAATAGGAATTGAGACATCAGCAAGAAGGCTTAAAAAAGCTCCCTCGTGAAGATGAGAATGAATTAAATCAGGTTTGTATTCCCTAACTGTTCGCCTCAATTCTTTAAGTAAAGAATAATCTATAAAAACCTTGCGCCAGCTTGGACCTGCTTCTAATTTCTTATAATTTAATTTCCCCCTAGCTCGTTTAATTGAAATCCCAAAAAGGTCTTTGCCCAAATTATAAGTAAGAAGCTGAACTTTTACGCCCAGATTTTGTAAATGCCTGATTTCTTCGTAAATCCTTATATGACATCCTCGGTCAGAAAAAAATGGGGTAGGTGCTACCATTAAAACCCGATACATTACTCAAAGCCTATCTCCTCTTTAACTATATAGGTGGGCTTGTTCTGTGTCTCAAAATAAATCCTTATGCTTATCTCACCTAAAAGACCAATGGCTATAAGCTGTATTCCTACAATCATCAGCAAAGTTCCAAGTATTAAAAATGGATTTCCTGTCATATCAATGCCTTGCAATACTTTCATTAAAATCAGTGCCACAAAAGCACATAAACTTAAAAAAATTAATACTAAGCCAGATATGCCAAAAAAATGAAGGGGTCGGGTAAAATACCCGGTAAAAAATTTTATGGTCAATAAATCAAAAATAACTCTAAAAATGCGGTTAAGATTATATTTTGATGTGCCATATTTACGGGGACGATGATTAACTTCTATCTCCGCAATCCTAGCCCCTGTCCACCAAGCTAAAGCAGGAAGCAAACGATGCATTTCTCCATAAAGTCTAATCTGCCTGATTATATCCGCACGATACGCCTTAAGCGTGCAACCAAAATCATTCAACCGCAATCCCGTTAATTTGCCAATTAAATAATTAGCTATTCGGCTGGGAAGACGCCGACTGAATAGCGGGTCCTTGCGATTTTTACGCCAACCATTAACTAAATCATATCCTTCATTAAGCTTTTCTAAAAGAGCTGGAATATCTTTAGGGTCGTTCTGACCATCTCCGTCCATCGTGACAATTATCTTTCCTTTTGCATAAGAAAAACCCGCACTGAGCGCAGGTGTTTGACCAAAATTCCTTCCCAATCTTATGCCTTTAATCTTTGGATTTTCAGAAGAAAACCTTTTCATCTTTGCCCAACTATTATCCTCGCTTCCATCATCAACAAAGATTATCTCCCATTCTGAACCTAATTTATCTAAGACAGAAACGAGCTCTTCTTTTAAACTTTCCAAAGATTCTGCCTCATTAAAAACAGGAATAATAACTGATACATTTACTCCCATCTCTAATATTTTGAAAAAATTTTTAAAAATTAGTTCTTAAAATTATATATCCTTAAGCCAAAAATAAAAAAACGCCCCGAGGATTTCTCCCCGGGGCGTTTTTATTACCAGCTCACCAATTATTGACTGAAGTCAATGTAGAAGAACCAAGCATCCTGACCATTGTAATTGATAGATAGCTCAGTCTGCCAGAAGTTCTGGTTATTCCAATCAAGCGGTCCGCCAATACCACCCTGAGCAACCGGTCCAGAATTGATGTTAATGATACTTGCAAGCCATTCTAATCTGGCAGGGAACCAGCTGGTATTGCCAAAGTATGGATTAGAGGTCAAACCATCCCAGAAATCGGGAATATATCCAGTTACACCATTCAAAGTGGTATAACCGGGAGTTACTTCTGGGATGTGGAACATTATACTGGTTGCGCCCTCTGGAATCGGACCAACACCAGACCAGAATTTAATAGGCTGACATCCACCACCTTTACCACCATTAACATTAGTGAGTGAACCAGTATATGGAGCACCACTACCATACCATTCATCAATTGGGCATTCACCCTTAGGATTCTGACGATAGTACACAAAGTACTTGACAGTAGCATCACTGGTAATATCTGTGGGCACACTTCCGAAGAACCTAATGGTACGATGACCAATTACTGAATCAATCGTAAAGGTATAGTAATGATTTCCTGTGTCACCAAGCTCAAGAAAATCACCAGAATCCACACCAAGAGTATCAAACCGCTCATCAGTAGTTCCAGTGAGCACATTGGGGCTACCAGGGCTTAGATGAGTGCTTCTTTCAACCTCACCATAAGGTCCACGCTTTGCAGAATAAAGCTTATGCGGTGCGGTATTAACTTCAAAATACCACATATCTGGCGATTCACTACCAGCTGGCACAAATCCAGGGACTGTGAACTTGAAGTATCTACGATTCCACGGGTCATTGCTATCGCGTTGGATGAGCTTATCAGGATAAGTTCCAGTATCATAAGTGAATTGTCTTCTCAACTCAGAATTTCTGTTAATTGGTATCTGTCCGACGGTCTTGTTCCATTGTGGAGCTGGATAGTAGTAAACATCCGGACCCGGTGAAATCGGCTCTGGAAGTTCAAGATACCGCTCTACGAAATGAGCCTTTGTGCTATAACCATTTGATGTAATAGTATCAGAATAACTTTCAATAGGACCAACATGGGTGACCCTAATAGACATACCAGGCTCTTCATAGCTACCACCCTTACCATCACCAACAGTCAAACCACGATAAATTACCTCCAGAGTTGCATAGTTAACATTTCCACCATTTTCAAGTGCTGTCCAAACAATAGTAGTATCTCCATTATTGGTGCTAGGAGCAAAGGTAAACTCTCTAGATATTCGTTCGGAATCAGTGCTAGTGGACCAATATCTCCAATCAGAATAACCTACTATTCTACTATCTGTGCTTCCGGGTGGCGCTGAACTTGCCAAATATCCAATCTGGAACATAGTGAATTCTGCATCATCAATTTCAGGTGCAAGTGAAAGTCCAAATACTGCCAAACCTTCCTGAAAACCAACAAATGCGCCATTTAACATAATTACATTATTTCTTACAAATCTCTTATCCCAAGTATCAGATGCCATTCCATAAGTAGAAGCATATTTGCTTTCAATTTCACTATCAGTAGCATTTGCCACCCTTCTGTTTACTCCAGGGGCTAATTGTGCATCTCTACGAGCTGGGTCAATTGGTAATACTGGCTGGAGACTTACAGTGATTCTTTTATCAACACCAGAATCTGGGTCATATCCCACAGGTGGATTAACGCTATCGCCGTGGTCAGGGTCAACCCAAAGCTCTCTCAAATCAATCTCCAGATTTGCATTTCCAATATGGATTGTTGTATCTCCAGTTGGTGGGTCAAGGCTTGTTAATGCGCTTATCTCGTGAATTCCTAATCCGCATACATAAATTGGGAAGATAAACAGGTTCAACCCACCGGAAAGAGCACTCAAAGAGAAGTTGGTGCCGTTTGCATATGCACCAACTACCATTAACGGCATACTCTCTGCAGGACGATTAGTTCTAGTTACAAATGTATATTTACCGGGATTAGCGTTCCAGTCAGCACAAGCATTATCCCACTGACTTCTTATAAGCTCAGGAGCTACAAGCAAAGATGGAAGTGCAGTCTTGGTCACATAATCTATGCCATCACTGGTAAAGCAAAGTGAAATTGATGTCTCATAATCTCCAGTCTCAAGAAGCACATTCAAAATATCGGTTAAATCATACACATTTCTGAATGAAAACAATGCCAAACCTGCTCTTATATGCACAGGGTGGTCAAACAGTGGACGAGCGATGACAGTGCTAGGAGTAGGATAGATGAAATTGTCAAAGTCAGATTGAGGAATAGTACCAGCAACGAATATGTGATATCTACCCTGACGGGTTTCATTCCATCTGTTGAGATAGCCTTTGGAGTTAGACATAAGCGGGATACGAATCACCATATCGCGAGCATCAATACTATAGACAGTATAGTATTGATAGTTCTTATAGTTGTTTATACGATTGCTGAGGTCGCATCTTATATTACCACACTTGAATCCAATAGTGAGCTCATCAATGGGGAGCGGGTCAATAGTTGCAGTTAAGCTTCCATCAGGATTGGTGAAGAACTGATGGATAGTGCTTCCCTGAATAATCTGCACATAAGCCTTACCACGATCCTGACTTCCAATCTGCCAATCTAATTCATACATATCAACTACCTGCAAGGTTATAGTTCCTGCACTCACACCACTGGTTCTGCTATAAGTATTGCCACCAATATAGCCACCACCAAGTCCACCAATTCCACCTTGCCAAGTGGGGGCACTCGTCTTGCCAGTGATCATTGTCAAGCCGGTTCTGGAATCACTACCATTGGAATTGGTAGCGATGATATCGCAAGAATAATCCATCAACTCCTGTAAAGTAGAATCTGGAGTGCAGTGTACATCTGGATAATCGCCAGAAATATTTGCACAAGTATATGTCACAGGAGAACCTGAAGAAGGTGTACAGGTTATAGAAATGCTAGTCGGAGCATCACCAGTTGTGTCATTAAAGAGGATAGTAATTCCTTGGTCAGTATGAGCGTTGCTCCAGAAGCGCTGATCAAAATCAAATGGGAACACTTGACTAATTACAGGTGGATTACCAGCACCAACAACATGAACAGTCGCATTAGCAGAAGCACCTTTATAAGTAGCTGTTACTGTATCATCACAATTCACATTATCAGCAGTGTATAGACAGCCTGAGAGTGTTCCGCAAGAAGGATCACTGTTCGTAATCGTCGCAACTGCGCAGGTATCCTCAGTGCATCCATCATTCCAAGTTACAACTCCACTAAACATAACTGTTTCACCATAGCCAATTGTAGTTTCTCCTGGAGTTAAACCAACTGTTTGCACAAAGTCGCCATCATCATCAATTTGGAGCGGGTCGCTATAGCCACCATTTTCAAAAGAGCAATCAGGTGGGTCTTTATCAGTACAATCATTTTCTACATTAACAGTACTTCCAGAAAGCGAGCAAAGAGCTCCACTAATACTTAAACCAACATTAGCATTATCATCGCTATCATTACA
>CAZQJX010000015.1:0-1169 GCA_964592965.1 uncultured bacterium | reverse complement strand
TGTTATCTCCCTCTGTCCAGCCACTCGGACAATTGGTTATGCCTGTTATCGTATCTGGATCCGGTACGGGAATAGGGCAGGAGAAACCACGAGCAGTAATAACCGCATCTGGGTTAGGATCATCACCGCAATCCACATCACAGGTATAACTGCCACCTGTACCTGAACAATTTACTCCTCCACTCACAGAAGCATCATTGGTACAAATATCATCGCTATCATTACAAACTGCTCCATCGCTCCATTGATAAGAGCAGGTAAATGTTCCACTATCTCCTTCATTCCAAGGACCAATACCCGTGCAATCAATGCCGGTAACAGTATCGCCATCATCTATTAGATCAACCGTGCAAGAATATCCACTTGCAGTAATAGTGCAGTCTGGTGGGTCATCATCTCCACAAACATTTTGAGTAGTATAGCTTCCTGTGCCACCAGAACAATAACTACCACTTACTGTGGAATCATTAGTACAGATATTATCGCTATCATTACAAACTGCACCATCGCTCCATTGATACTCGCAAGTATAGGTTCCGCTACCATTTTCAGTCCAGCTGGCAGGGCAATTGGCTACGCCAGCAATACTATCTCCATCATCCTGAACATCAATCACATCAGAAAGGTCAGAACCAGAAACTTTTTCAATAACTGTACAATCAGCTGGGTCATCATTACCGCATACATTTGGAATATCAATTGTTCCATTTCCACCTGTACAATTACCAGTCACGCTGGAACCGCTGGTGACATCTACAGTGTTGCCATCTGAACAGGTTAAGATTAATGTATATGCAAGTCCTGTGGTGTTTTCGTTAGCAGTATTTGGAGTTACTGAAACGCTAACAGCAGTATCATCATTATTCACAGTCACGGTTTCAGAATCCGACACACTTGGATTTACTCCATCATCATAGACCGCTGTAACTGTCCCTGAACCTCCTGCTAAGCAGGGAATCTGATTACCCCAGAATTTATTAGATACGCTGGCATCTTGTGTAAGGTCACCAGTAGAAGACCAGCTAGTAGTGCCACATCCGGAAATTCCATTAGTACAATCTATTGTGCTGGAATCAGACAAAGTACAAATGGCAGTAAAAGTTATACTATCACCCTCATTAATAGAAGGATTATTCGGTAAAACATCAATAGCAGTAACCTGAGGACAA
>CAZQJX010000014.1:9643-31533 GCA_964592965.1 uncultured bacterium | reverse complement strand
TGGATTGGGCAAAAGGACGATTGAAGCTCTTCAAAAGGGAGATTTTAGCGAGCTTTCCCTTACAGGCACAGATGGCTCCCTTTATCTTTACAGTGCTGGTCCAACCGGGATTTTAGGTATTTTAGCCAAAAAGGGTGCTAATGTTGGGATGATTAATATGCTTGCCCGGGACATAAGCGAAAAAATATCCCAAATGCTTGAATAAAAATGAAAGGAGGTAAAAGAATATGGCGACTGAAGAAGAAAAAAAGAGGAATCTGGCAAAGATGAACGCAATGATTATTTATGGACTGGAGAAGGGCTTGTGGGACCTTCTCGGAGAATCTGCTCTTGCCACTACTACTTTGGTGGGAGAGGGAATGCTGGAGGAAATGGAAAAGACAATGGGTTTGGAAATTTCTGGTGAAGACGCCCAGGATATTCTTACTGAAATTGGAAGAATTTTTGTAGATGAAATTGGAATTGCCACCAAGTTTGAAATCACCAAGGAAGACTCCAAGGTCAGTATGGTGGTTGAAAACTGTGTGCTTGCCAAGGTAGAGGCAGACCTTGTCTCTGCGGGAATTAAGCCTTTTATGTGTCCTTATCTTAACATTGCGGCAGCGGCAATGCGAAAGCGTATGGGAATGAAAAGCAAAATCACAGAGATTTCCTGCGACACGGGGAACCGCAAATGCAAACTAAGCTTCGAGATTTATTAACCTCTGAGCAGAAGGGAGAGGGGCGAAAGAGCCCCTCTCCTTCTCCTCATCTGGAATTTTATCGTCGGGAGGACAAACTGGACTTTTCTCAATGGAATTATTACCGCCAGCTTTTTGAGCAATCTTGTTGGGTTGGTGTGGAGATAGAAATAGCTCTGCCAAGGGGGAAGAAGCGGGAGGAATTTTTTAATCAATTGATTAATTACTTTCACCCCACGGGCAATTATAAATTTTGGGGCAGGTATGGCATTTATCAAATAGTTACGGAGCATTGCGGAATAGAATTTCAACTAATAGGGATTAAACCAAGCTGGGTCTTGCAAAGAGACCAATTTAGAGAGATTTTTTCTTATCTTTTAGAAGAAGGTGCACGCACAAAAGGGACCTGTGGAATTCATTTTCATTTTTCCGTTCCTTCTTCTAAAAGCATTCCTGAGCTTATTCTTGCCAATTTATGGAATTTAACCCGTCGTTATGCACCGAGTTTAAAATATCTGGCAAGCGCAGGAGAAAAGCTAAGTGCACTTTGCCGAAGAAGAAATCCCAACAGTCATTTAGAGCTTATTCGCCTAAACCCGCTTTTGCAATCAATGCGTGAGATTCAGGCTCGGCTTAAAGACAGCAATTTAGTTCCAATGCATCAAAACTTTTTGAATATTGAACACATTGAGTTTGATTCTCACGGAGACATAAAAACATTTCATTTTGAATACAGGTTCTTGGATGCTGACCTTTCGCCAACATCAGTTTGTGCCAAAGTTGGTTTATGTTATGCGCTTTTATTGCGGGCTGTGGATTTAAGTCAGTATGGACTTGTGCAAGAAGGAAGTATTGAAAGATGGAAAAGGCAGATTAACCTTTTAGACAAATTAAGCAATAACGATGGAACACTGGCGTTTAGTGATACTTCTTTGATAGGAGAGGGCGAACTCAAAGAGCTTTGCGAGCAATCAAAAGAGCTTTTAACATTTATCAAGCCTACTCTTGAAGGTCAGGGATTTTTGCCCGCTTGGCGGGTGCTTCGCTTTCTGGTTGATAATCCCATTTCTCTTTTGCGAAGTAGAGGTTGGGAATGGAAGGATATTGAGCTGGTTCTGGAGCGAGTAGCAGAAAGAGAGGAGCAGGGAGAGCTTTCATCTCGGCTTCTTAAAATCATAGATTTGATGGAGCTCACAGGAGCGTCCAGCCCAGAAAAATGGAAGGAAGTAGCATCGCAATGGCTTTCCTGCAATCGCTACTGGTTGGAGCGTCAGCTCAAAAAAATCAAAGAAAAAAGAGAACTGCTCTGGGACCCAAAACTTGGCAGTTATAGATTCAGGAGCTAAAAATGTGTGGATTGGTGGGAATTCAGTTTTTACCGCATAGTCGTTCAGCCGAGGTATGGTCAGAGCTTAAAAAATTTTTCCTTCAATGTTTTATTTTCCATCAGGAGCGGGGCAGAGAAGCAAGTGGAGTTGCGGTTATTAAAAAAAGCGGAAGTTTTTTGATTTTAAAAAAACCTGTCCCTGCTGAGGAGCTGGTAAAAACAAAATCTTTTGAGCTACTTTTAGATACGCTTGATGATGATACTGCTCTTGTTCTTGCTCATACCCGTGCTCCTACTAAAGGCGACCCGCAGAATTATTATAACAATCATCCGCTGGTCATTGGACAGGTAATAGGAATTCATAATGGCGAGCTTAAAAACGATGATGAGCTCTTTGAATGGTTCGGCTTCCCGAGAAGGGCTGAAGTGGACAGCGAAATAATATTCTGGCTACTAAACAGTTTGGAAGCCGTTTCTGAAAAGTCCCTCCGCTTCTCATTAAACAAAGCCAATCATTTATTCTCTTTCCTTAAAGGAAGTTTTACTGTGATGGCAGTGAATGTAAATCAGCCAAGATTTTTATGGGTAATTAAAAAAGATAAACCTCTCTGCCACCACTTTCACAAGGAGTGGGGAGTGAGGGTTTTTGCTTCTAGATATCTTTTTCTTCGTCGGGCTTTTGGCAGGCAGGTTCTGGCTGAGGCTTTAGAGAGCGAACATATCTATTTATTTGACCAAGAGGTTTTGGGCTCTGAACCTTTGCTGTCAAGCCCGTTAAAAATTCTTCAGGGAGGAAATGATAATGGAAAAATGCCCATATTGTCAGGAGCTGATTCCACCAGGAGAGGTGCAGTGTCCTAGATGCGGAAACTATCTTGATGGAGAAGAAAGGGTAGAAAAGCGCTGTATTTGTGGGAGCTTGGTAGCAAAGCTTCTTGAGGACCGAATAGAGATTAAATGCAGGCGCTGTAAAAGAATTGTCGGGATAAAGATAGACGGCAAGGTGGTTGATTTTTTTGAAGCTCAGCAGGCAGCATCATACTCGCAGAAAAAATGAGGTCACGCAAAAATCCGCTTTATCAGAGGCTTTTAGAGTTATACAAAACAAAAGCTAATGGAATTTTATACATTTTTAATTCTGAAGGAGAGCAGGAAGGAAGTGTTGTTGTTCAGGAAGGAGAGATTGCTTGGGCAATGGCTCGCAATCAGGAGCTTACTCTAGGAGAACTCCTTCTCTCTCAAAAGGTGATTAACAAAGAAATCTTTGAAGAAGTAAACAAGATATATCAGGAGGAAAAGGGCAGGCGCAAACTTGGCTCCATTTTAATGGAAAAAGGCTATATAACAGAAGATGAACTCCGTAGCTACCTGCGAATGCATAACTATATGGCGCTAAAGGCACTTTTGGAGGAAAGCAGGGGACAAATTCTTTTTAGAAAAAAAGATTTTGAAAAGCCAGAACCAATAAGGTTCTCGCCAGAGGAACTTTTTTCAAGCTTTATGAAGAAAAAGGAGGAAGAAGAAATGAAGCGCTTTTATGAGCCGGCTTCTCAGGTACAGCCAGCCAAGTCTGACTCAGGTTTTTATCAAGAACAAATCCTTAAACCTTTATTTGAAATTAACGGCTGTTTGTTTGTTGGCGTGTACAACAAAGAAGGAGAGCTCATTGATTATATGAGGCGAGATGATTTTGAAATAGACCCAATTTCAATAGGTGCCAACATTATCTTCTCTCTCACTAACTTTAGAGATGCAATTCGTCTCAGCACGCTTGGTGAGGTAAATAACCTTATTCTCAGGCTTCAGACAGGAATTTTACTTATTCAATACCTTCCCAATTATGACCTGTTTGTGGTGGGATTGTTTGAGCATAATGCTAATTTGGGCTGGGCAAATATTGTGCTTCTTTCTCTGGCAAAAGGAAATAAAGAGGAAGGCTCAGCCTGAAGATATTAGCCATTTATGGGCAAATGCAGAAATTTCAGGCTGAAATCGGAGTGAGCATTTCTAGGTAAGCATCTATTCTTGAGCGAATCTGCTCGGATTGATATAACCTCGGGTCGCCGTGGTCTGTATCTAAAAGCAAGCCTGGCACACCGCTTATCTCTTGCACCTTTTTAAGCGTATCTATCAATCCTAAAGACAAAAACCTGCAGGAATGGTCAGAATGAAGAATAAAGCCATTGAGCTTGAAGTCCTTAATTGATTGGGCAATATCAAAACTGCGTTCAAGAATCATCGGGTCAAACCAGCGAACAAGTCTTCCTGCATAATCTTCAAGCATCTCGTCAAGCTCGTCTTTTGGTTCAAAAGAAAGCTGGCACCAAGCACGAGTGTAATTGTTGGCAACAAGGTTGATTTTTCGCTCAAGAAGAATATTGTAAAAATCCCGAAGCGACTGCCAGAGCGGAAGCCCATCCCACCAAAAGCGATACTTCTCTCCGGGCACGCCAGCAATTCCCTTTTTAATGCGTTCTTCAAGCTCAGCTAAAAGCTCCTTATAAAAATCCACCACCACCTGTCTGCCCCGCTGGTCAACAATCGGTGCCATTGCAAAATATTGGTCAAAAAGGGTGAGTGGTGCAGGGACAGCTCGGGCGCTGTAAAGAATCATATACCAGAGCTTAGATGCCTCATAGCTCAGCTCAACCACTTTTTTAAATCTCTCCAGCTCAAACTTCTGCCCGAGCTTATCCTCTAGCCACTCAATTAATTGATAAAGCTGGTCTTTAACATAAACAATTGCGCTCCGCTCAGGCTCCTGCTTAAACCCCCTTCCCTGACTGGGAACATCAAGAACAAACATCGGCACTTGATACCTTCTGGATAGCTCCTCAAACCACTTGAACAAAGTAAAGCACTGCACGCCAGAATAAACAATTAAATCTGGCGCTGGAATCCCGCCAATGGGGCTTTTTCCACTCAGCCGATAGCCGAGGTCGCAACGGGCATAAGAGCAAATATCCTGAGCGTAGCCGTGCGCCTCAGCGCTCTGAGCGGTCTCAAGAGCCATTCGCTTTGCCTGAAGCACAACCGAGTGATTCTCAGGATAACAAGGAAGAGCATTTTCAAAGGCATAGACAAATTCAATTGGTCCGAGCGCATTTAAATAAACAATTTTGTGCGTGCCTTTTTCCTTTGCCTGATGAAGCCCTGCGTAATAGAAAAAGTTTATCTCTTTGAGTTTGTTTAAGGTTTGGATTCTTTCCGGCTCGCTCATTAGATTTTATCTTTAACTCAAAACCTTTTTTTGTCAAACATTTGAGCCTGAAACCAAATAAGATAAAATTCTTTAAATGAAACCAGAAAATCTATTTGCTTTAAACAAAAATAGATTCTGGCTCTGGGCATTCATTTGGTTTTTGCTCCTAGAGCTGGCTTTGCGAATTAAACTAGGAGTAATTTTCTGGCTGTGCTTTGGATGGCTGGTCGTGCTGAACTGGCAGGCAAAAGTTGTGGGAGAAAAACCCTTTGGAAAAAATGGATTTGATATTGTGCTTAAAAGTCTTTTTTATGCCTTTTTGGTAGCTGGGTTAATTTTTGTTTTCTTCTGGTTGGCAAATGTTTTGGTTCGGGTTTTTTCTCCTGAAATAACTTATTTTCAACTTCCCTGATTAAAGGGCGAGCTACCTTCTTCCTTTCTGCTGGAAATAAAATAAAGCTGAACCGAAAAATAAATGATAAAACCCACCATCAGCGCAATGATTATCCAGATGTTTTTGCTCAGCTTCTGCATTTTTCCTACTGCCACAAGGAAGCTTTCCCACTGGATATCAATAATGAGGAGCATTGCTAAAATCATAGAAACATCTATCAGCCTTGTTCCAACCACAATTAACCTCTGCACCTGCTCTTTGGATAGAGGCTTTTTAGATTTTTTTCTCCAGTATTTCGGCTCTCTGATAAAATAGGAGCTGATTAAATAACCCACTCCTAAAAAGGCTATGCTGAAAGGAAAGCTTAAAAGGGCAAACTTTTTAGAGCCATATCCATCGGGCTTTCCTTGAGCATTAAAATGAACAGGCATCCTCTGGGGAAGCTGAGGAGAAAAATTATAACTCAGCCAGATTGAGGCAAAAATAAAACCGAGCACAATCAAAAAGCGCTGAAAATTGTTGAGCATAATAACTATCAGCTGGGGCGCTGTGGAGTTTCTTTTTCAATCTCCATAAAGATTTTTCCGTTCTTGAAGATTCGCACATCGCCTGTGCTTTCTGAAATAACAATAGCAATGGCATCAGTAAGCGCGGTGATACCAGCAGCAGCTGCGTGCCTTGAACCAAGACCTTGCGGAAGGCTGGCATCTTCTATGGAAGCATTAAGATACCTGCCAGCAGCAAGCACAACGCCGTCGTCTCGGATAATAAAAGCTCCATCTAAAGAAGCAAATTCTTTGATGGTCTCTCGCAGGCTTGGGTCTAAAATATTTCGCTCCTCTTCCGGATAGCCCTGAAAAGGGTTAAAAATCATCTGACGAGAAAGTTGCATCACCCGCTCAGAATCGCCGAGAACAAAAATAGTTCCGATGGGCTTTCCTTCCCTTCCCTGATGAGCCAGCTCAACTGCTATGCGAAGTAGCTCTTCAAAAACTCCGGGATGAATGGAGGAGGAAATATTGCCAACCTCCTTTGATGAAAGAATCTCATACTCCTTACCAATCTCAATCACCACCAGAGTATCTAGGGTTTTAAATTCCTTTACTCCGCACACGCAAACGATTCTATCGCCGAGCTCCACCATTCCCTTGCTGATGGCACCCATCACCGCCATTTTGATTTTAGCCAATCGGCTAAGCTTTATATCAGGAATGGTGAGCACGGTTTTGAACAATTTACGAGCCTGCTCCTCTGCCTCACGATTGCTGATTACCAGCTTGAGGTCAGAGCGCTTGACAATTGTTTCAGGAAATTGATACTGCCTGGGGTCATCAACAATTAGAAAAAGAGATTTAGCCTTTATGCGGTCAGCTATGCGTAGGGCAGAATCTATGATGGAGCGGTTAAATCTATCACGCTCCTTTTTCTGCGAGTCCGCTCTTTGCGAGCTGATGGATTTGGCACCTACCCGCTGACCATTATCCTTCTTTTTTTTATCTTTTTCTGGCTTGGGCACTTTTTATCCTCTTGAAAACTAAATCTGCTTCTGCTCAGGAAGATGCTTTTCCAGATACTCTTTTAAAGCGCTCCTTGCCTGTTCATCTAGCTCAATAAACTTTATTCCATAAAGATATTTTCCCCTTCTCGGCTCGCTCTCCGCGCGCACCACCTCTCCGCTTAATTCAATAGAATCCTGATTTTCCAGAATAGGAAGCCAAAGAAAGAGCTTATCGCCAACACTCAGCTTCTGGTCGGTCTCAATCAAAATACCGCTTTCGCTTAAATTACGGGAAAATCCAGTAAAGGTAAGTGGCGGCTTTCTTCCTTCTACCTGAAAATTCACTGCCAGACGACGATGAAGCCTGTATGGAATGCGGAGAAGTTGCGCGGTTCTGGCTAAAACCACCTCTGGGTTAATGGGCTTGGTAATGTAATCATTACAACCTGCTTTATAGCATTGCTCTATATCCTCCTGCTTGGAAGATGTGGAAACTATGATAATGGGAATATCTTTGGTCTCAGTGTCCTGACGAATCTTCTCACACACCTCATCTCCTTTCATATCTGGCATATAATAATCAAGCAAGATTACATCTGGTTTATACTCTTTTGCGATTTTAATGGCATCTGTTCCTGATTCAGCAGTAAGCACCCTGCATCCTGCTCTTTTGAAAAAAGTCTCCTCAAGCTTGAGAAAAAGCCTGACATCATCAACCAAAAGCACGGTTTTTTTATCCTTATCTGCGCCCATCTCGCCTCCCTTGGTTATTTTCTGGGAAGACGAAAAGCATAAAACATAGAAGAACTGCCTCTTCTTAAATATATCCTTACCAGCTGACCCGGTTTGAGCCTCTTAACCACTTGATAAAAGTCATTAGCAGACTTAATGTTATGACGGTTAATCTGCAGAATCAGGTCATCTGGCAGAACCTTTCCTGCCAGCGGACTATCTGGCGAGACAAAAACCACTAGCGCTCCTTCAACCCCTTCATATCCCAATTCGTGAGCTTTTTCTGGAGTAAGGTCTGTGACTTCTATTCCCAGCAGATTGGCTTTTTCCGGAAGCTGAGCCCTAGCCATCCGCTCCTCACCCGGCATCTTTGCCAAAGTAACCCACAAATCCAAAACCTTTCCATCACGATATATCTTTACCCTTACCCGCTCACCTGGCTTGCGCATAGAAACCATTAAAGGAAGGTCATTCCAGTCCTCAACCTCTTTGCCATCAAATTCAAGAATAATATCTCCTGCTTTTATTCCCGCTTTCTCCGCAGGGCTTCCTTTAACCACCTGACTAACCAGCGCTCCTTTAGCGGATTTAAGACCAAAGCTCTGCGCCAGCTCAGGAGTGACCTCCTGAATGTAAACTCCCAGCCAGGCACGAATCACCCTTCCCTTTTCCTTAAGCTGGGGAAGAAGCGACTTTACCAGATTGATGGGAATAGCAAAACCTATACCCACATTTCCACCACTCAAGCCCGGAGAAATAATCATTGTATTAATCCCAATAACCTCTCCCCGCATATTAACAAGAGGACCACCTGAATTGCCAGGATTAATTGATGCATCGGTTTGAATGAAATCATCATAAGGACCGCCCAGCCTTCTTCCTTTAGCGCTGACAATACCAGCGGTAAGTGTGTGCGGGAATTCAAAAGGCGAGCCAATAGCCACCACCCAGTCTCCGACTTTCACTTGATCAGAATCGCCGAGCACAACTGTTGGAAGATTATGAGCATTAATTTTAATCAGGGCGATGTCGGTTTTTTCGTCCCAGCCGATTTTTTTCGCTTCGTATTTCTCCTTGTTCTTTAATCCCACTGCTACTTTTATCTCATCAGCATCTTTGATGACATGGTAGTTGGTGACTATATATCCATCAGGACTAATAATGAATCCGGAGCCCATTCCTTGCTCTTTATAAGGACCGGGACCAAAAAAGAAAAAGAACCTCCCTGGACCAAATTCAAAAGGAGATTTATATACCTTTGTCGTGTAAACCGTGACCACAGCTGGATTTACCTTTTCCGCTATGGGAGCAAAACTCGGCGGTGCATTGAACTCAACAGCTGGAGGGATGCTGGCTTCTTTCCAGAAAACCTTTTCCTGAAAAGCAAAAGCTAAAATCATAAGAGAAACGCCAGCCAAAACCCCGGCAAAGAAAATACCAGCCCTTTTAAACCTTTCAGGCTTCATTTTTTTCTCCTTTTTCTTTTACTTGCAAAGGTCAACATATTTAATTCGCAGGTCAAAGAGGATATTATCAAGCAAATCCTGCTCTTCTTTGGTTAAATTCCCTTGGGTCTTTTCTTTTAGAATTCCTAAAAGGTCTATGGTTTGCTTGGCGAGTTCAAGGTTCTGCTCAATTTTTCCAGTGGTAGGGTCAGGAAGTAGCCCAAGATGAATTAAAGCAGAGGTATTAAGTGAAATGATAAAAGAAGCAAATGAAATCTCAGGAAGAGGGATACTGGAAGTAGCAGTGGTCTGGTCTTGAGGGGCTTGCTGGCTGACAGTGCCCTGCTCGCCCTTTTTTACCTCTTTCTGCTCAGGCTCCTCCTCATCAAGTTTTATCCGACGGTCTGTAACAGTGAAGCCTTTTTTCTTTTCCTCTTCTGGCACCCCTGCCCTCCTTGTTCAAAAAATTCCCAGCCTAAAAACATCTTCTATAGCAATAAAAAGATAAAGCATAAGAAAAGCCAAACTCAGCGCTACCACCAGCCAGTTTTTTAAATTACTTTTCTTCATTTTCTTCCTCAGCTTCTTTTTTCTCCGCACCCATTAATTTATCAATTAAGGATTTGGGAAGAAGCTCATCAAAGGATACTTCTTCATACTCTCCCTCAAGGTCAGGAAGCTTTTTTAAATAGCTCTGATACTCCTTTTCACTGAAAAGCCCTTTTTGCAAATATCGCTCCACTAAACGACGGTCAAATTTTAGATTTTCAAAAAATTTATCCTTGCTCATTTTTTCTTTTCCTCCTTAACCAGAAAATAACTTGTATCTGGTGGAAACCATTTACCCAAATCTTCTTCATACCAGACAAATATATCTTTGGTCGGGTCATAAACATAGCATCTTTTTAGCTTGGCATCCCAATTCCCCACCCAAATCTCCCGCAATAATTGCCCTTTTGTATAATATTTAACCTTGATTCTGGGATTGTGCAACCCGTATTTTTTATAATCAATCGGTCTTTTGTTAATATACCCACCAATTTGCTTGCGAACCACAGCTCTGAACACCCATCTGCTTCTTTTACGAAAGAATTTCTTTGACGGGTCGCCATCAACCGCCCAGTAATCCTCATCCAGCTTAACAAGTTTATAACCTGTCTGCCTGCGTGGGAAATACACCTCTACTTTATCTGTCTTTTCCCGCTCTGGCCAGGAAAGAAGGGTGTGCTTGCGAAAATCAAGAGAAAGAGCAGTATAAATCTGCTTGGTCTCAAATCCTAAAACCTCGTTTCTGCCCGGCTGATACACATAAACCAGTCCATCTTTTTCCACTCCCACCAAAACCTTTTCCACTCTATCTGGATAATAAAACTCAAAGACCGCTCTTGGATTATCCAATCCCCATTTTTTCTTATCTTCTGGAGGAAGGTCAACAACATCCTCAGCAATAGAGCCCCTTTCAAACCAAGTGAGCACTCCACTGACATCGCTAGCTTCTGCCTCTTCATTCACAGGCTCTAAAAGTATCCAAGTAATCTTGTTTCCTGTTGCCTGAGCAACAATATCTTTTAGTGGAGCAGTATCCAGCTTTTCTGCCAGCGCCTCATCATTAATGATGACTTTCAGCTCCTGACAATCACTGGCGGTTATATTTACCAACCGACGAAATCTATACCATTTGGGCTCACGATTGAGAAACACCCGAATGCGTGGATAGATGAGAAAAATATCTGGCTCGTCTTCAAACCAAGCATAAAGATAATTCATTGTCGGATTGGGACTGCCGACCCGCAGGGTCTTTTTACTACCATCTTCAAACTCAAAAGAAAAAACCGCATAGGCACGCTCCAAGCCGTATTTATTAAGTGGGTCTTGCTTGGCAAATCCCACTACTCTTCCTTTTCTTGTCTGGCTGAGCGTGTCCAGCATACCGCCAAAAAACAGCGGGTCGGGCTGGGCAGCAAACGGCTTGGTTATCCACCATTTTCCAGAATCATCTTTTTCAAATCTCACCCTGCCTCTGGCGCTCTCCAGCTCAAAAGCCTTTACCTGATTTAAATCCACAAGTATATTAGGAGCTGGCTTTGATTGTGCCTGTGGAGTCTTTTGCTCAGGTCGGCGCCAGAAAAACGCCAGCCAGAGCAAAACGCCCACTGAGATAAGACCTATTGCCAAACCTATCCAGCGCTTCATTTTCTCCTCCACCAGACAATAATTCCGACCACAATTAAAAGCTCTGGTATAACCAGAACCGAAATGTAAAATATAAGCTGGGTCTCTCGCTGAGTGATAAAAATCCTGCTGGCAGAACGCTTTTTAGGACGAACAGATACCAGCTCCTGCTCCCCGGCTGTCCAATTAAAGATATTCATCGCCAGTATAAAATTGGAATAAACTTCCAGGGAAAAATTCCTCATAAAATGAGAATTGCCTGCCACCACCATTCTTACCTGCTGCCTCTTTTTGCCTAAAACCTTCTCCCACGGCTTAGGAGTAAGATACTCTTGGTAGGCACAGGCAAGAATAAGCGGACCCTGAGGGTCTTGCGGGTCTTTGTGAACTTTTCCGTGTTCAAACAAACCTTTAAGGTCAGTCTCCATAAAGCTATCTTTGGAGCTGTAAACCAAAGGCGTCCAGATTCCTGCTACTTCCGGATTTTCAACTATTTTGAGCGGACGGGCTCTGGTAAAAACCACCAGCTTGCCTTTAAGCTCAGCAGTAATTTCGTGTTTGTCAAACTCATTGCAAACAGGGCTCAAGCCCACTGCATCCATTCCTGCAAGATAATTAACAGGGTCAACTACCACACCGTTTCCGAGCAAAAGCCCATAGCTTTGTAAAAGTGGCTCAAGATTGGTGCGAATAATCGGGTCAAGCAAAAAAACAGCATCACCGCCTTTGCCCAGATATTTATCTATTGCGGTCACCTCTGCTGGATGGTAGGGTGCTCTTGGTCCTGCTATTACAATAAGCCTTGCGTCTTCAGGTATGCCCTCAGGGGGTATTCTCAGCTTCTTTACCTGAAAGCCCTCATCTTCAAGATACTGCCTGAGCATTGAATATCCGCTTTTATCCTTTACATCTGGGTCTGCCTCTCCATGTCCAGTAATAAAATAAATAATCCAGCTGTGTGTGCTGGAAAGCTTGATTAGGGAATTGGTTATCCGCTCTTCATTGGCATCGGTTATCCTTGTCTCTCGCTCCCCTCTTTTAAAAATAATCGTGCCGTATTCCTTTACTGAATGCGCTTCTGCCAGCTCAGGATGCCGGTCTGGGTCTATATACTTAACTTTGATTTTGTCGCTCTCTTTGTCATATAGCTCCAGCAAAGTCCTTACCCGGTCGTATCCCTCGGAAGGGATAAAAGCCAAAATCTCCACCTTACTAGGTAGCTGATTAATCACCTCTTTGGTCTTCTCTGAAAGGGTAAAAAGCCTGTCTTTGGTAACATCTAGTCGCCAGTTATGATGATAGGTTAAATAGTTTAGGGCAAAAACAGCTACTATCACCAGCGCAAGCTCTAAATAAGCAATGGTCTGAGCTTTGCCTGCTCTTTTGCGAAGATATAGGCGAAGTCGGGCAAAATTGCTCAAAATACCGACCAAAAGCAAAAGCCCACCTATGGCAAGATGAAGTTGGACAAAAAGATTAAGCCTTCTTCCTAAAAGAAGGTTAAAAAATCCCACTCCCACTGCCACCAATCCGACCCAGCCGAAAATCTGAGTTAACCTTCTCATCTCCTTCCCCTCAGCTCCATCTTGCCCGCTCAACACTTACTCTGGAAGCAAAAAGGAAAAATCCAATCAGGGAAAGAAAATAAATTATATCCAATAGCTCTATCCTTCCAGAAGCAAAATGATTATAATGCTCATAAAGGGAAAGCTGGCGAAGGAATTCGCCGAAATCTAGCTCTCTATTGAAAAGAGTTATGGTTCCTACTGAGCGAGATGCCATTCCCACAGTAAAGAAGAACAACCCGAGCACCGCACTGACAAAATAAGCAATAATCTGATTCTCGGTCAAAGTGGAGGAAAAAATCCCCATTGACGCAAGGCTAAACCCCACCAAAAACAATCCCACATAACCAGCTATTATTGTGCCAAAATCTATATTGGAGCCATAGTTAAAAACCAAAAGCATATATATCCCAGCAGGAACCAGCATCAATAAAACCAAAACCAAGCTCGCCAGATATTTCCCCCAAACAACCTCTCCTGTGCGAATCGGGCAGGTAAGGAGCAATTCTTCGGTTTTAAGTTTCTTTTCTTCAGCAAAAAGCTTCATTGTTATGGCAGGAACCATTATAATTAAAAAAAGACTTAAATTGCGGAAAAGCGGACCCATTATATCCTGAGCAACACTCCACTCCCTTACCAGCTCTCCACGAACCATATATCCACGAAATAAACTGGTCAAACGAATAAATAAACGAAGAAATTGATAAAATAAAAAACCACTAATGGCAGTAAAGCCGGTTAAAACAACATACGCAATCGGTGAAAGAAAATAACTTTTAAACTCCTTCCAAAATATCGTTCCTGCAATCCTCATTGCTCATCTCCCTCAAATCCAACCAGCTTTAAAAACGCCTGCTCCAAATCCTGACCACGAGTAAGCTCCTCTAAACGAGAATCCGCAACTATCTTCCCCTGATGAATAATAATCACCCGCTCGCAGGTTAGCGTTACCTCTGGCAATATATGGGTGCTGAGAATAATGGTGTGCGAGCCAGCAAGGCTTTTGATTAAACTGCGAATCTCTGCGTTTTGCTTGGGGTCTAGTCCGATGGTTGGCTCATCCAAAATAAGCACAGGCGGATTGTGAATAAGCGCCTGAGCAATTCCCACTCTTTGCCGAAATCCCTTGGATAGCTGACCTATGGGACGATTTATCACCTCTTCCAGACCGCAAATTTCCACAACTCTCTCAATAGCAGAAGATATATCTCTTCGCCCAATACCCCGAAGCCTTCCTACAAAACCAAGATAAGAGCGAACTGTAAGGTCATTGTAAAGAGGGGGATGCTCAGGTAGGTATCCTATTCTCTTTCGCACTTCCATTGACTGACTTTCCACATCAAACCCTGCTACTTTTGCCTTTCCGCTCGTAGCCGGCATATAGCAAGTGAGAATACGCATAGTTGTTGTTTTGCCCGAGCCGTTGGGACCGAGAAAGCCGACAATCTCTCCCTCTTTTATCTTAAAGCTAACATCCTCTATCCCCCGAATGTCCCCATAATATTTGGTAAGACCTTCAACTTCTATCATTTTCTTAACCCCTGAGCGGAAGAGTAAGATAATAATAAAAATTCTCCCTTTTTATGACCATAGAAATGCTTTGTTGGTTTCTATTTTTAATCAACTGCTGATAAAAATCTCTAAGAGAATATACGCTCTGATTGCCCAGCCTTACAATAACATCCCCTGTTCCCAGACCCATCTTTCCAGCAGGAGAGGTAGGGTCAACTTTGTAAATAAGCACTCCATATTTGGTCTCTTTAGGCTCTATTCCCAGAAGCTTCCAGCAGAGCTTGGGAGCTAGTTTTTCAGGAAAATCCCTTGCTTTAATAACAGCGAGTTTTTCCCTTCCCTCATCAATATATTTAATCCTGACCTCATCACCCACAGTTATCTCGCTAAGACAGTCCTTATAATCCCAGCTGGAAGTTATTGGCTTATTATCTATCTGAACTATTATTGCACCTGCTTTAATTCCTGCCTTTTGAGCAGGACTGTTCTGCCAGACTTTATCCACCAAAACCCCCTGCCTTTCTCCCAGTCCGAGCAGATGCCTTAAATCTCCAGAAATATCCTTTACCTCTATTCCGAGCCAGCCGGGATGAACCTCACCGAATTTAATCAGGTCATCAACAATCCGTTTGGCTTTATCAATAGGAATGGCAAAGCCTATGCCCTGTGCTTTGGCATAAATTGCTGTTGTAATTCCGATCAGCTCGCCAACAATATTCAAAAGCGCGCCACCAGAATTGCCGGGATTAATAGACGCATCTGTCTGAATGAACTCTCCATAAACCCTGTCATCAATTTTTATTTTTCGGTGAAGCGCACTTACCACGCCAACCGTAAGCGTAGGACCCAGCCCAAAAGGATTGCCAATAGCAATTACTGTCTCTCCTATCATCAGGTCAGAGCTTGTGCCCATAGGAAGATAAGCCAGCGGTTTTTGCGGATTGATTTTTAAAACCGCAAGGTCGCTCCTTGTGTCCGCTCCCACCACCCGTGCCTGATACTTTTCGCCGTTCTGAAGGATTATTTCTATCTGCTCCGCACCTTCTATCACATGGTAATTGGTGAGAACATATCCGCTTGCGTCTATGATTACGCCTGAGCCTATGCTCTCTTCCTCGGTCTTTACCTCAGGACCAAACCAGAAATCATCAAAAAAATCTGACCAAAACCAATCCTTTGATAATCCAAGAGGAGATTTATACTTAACCACTCGTAAAGCCCTGATACTGACCACAGCAGGACCTGCTCTGCGAAATACTTTTACAACCTGATTCTCTCGCTCCTTGGGATTGCTGGAAAGGAGCAAAGCAAAAATAAAAAAGAAAAATCCCACACGCTTTCTCATTCATCTTCCTCTTTTTCAAGCAAATATCCAGAAAAATGAAGTGAAAGAATCAGGCAAACAATACCAGCACAAAGAATAGGATAGCCCATTCCAAATTGAAGAACATTTTTCATTTGACCAAAGAACTTGTAATTAAGAACAAAAACCACTGCGCCTGCAATGATAAGAAAACCCGCCAGCGCAAACCCAAACCATTCAACTAACTTGTCTTTCATTTCTAAATTGCAAAATAGCAGAATCACTGCTTGAAATCAAACCATCGGCTTGAAGAATAAAATAATTTTCATTGACTTATCTTGGCTGAGAAAATAAAATCAAAAAGCAGTGAGAAGAAAAGAACTTTCTTTTTATCTGGCGCTTTTTTTGATTCTTGTTTTAGGGATAATTTTTCAAATGCCCCACCTTCTCTCGCTTCTACCTGATTTTGCGCTTGAAGATGAGATGGTGATTATTCAGGCGTTTTATCGGGCTTTTGCGGGTGATTTTGATAATTATGCATTTTTAAAATATCCTGGGCTTTTTTATCTAGTGATTATTCCTTTATATTATGCTCTCTTTCTCGCTTACAATTTTAAAACGCTCATTCACCTAAAAACCCTTTCTGATTTCTTGAACTTTGCCAGCCATCCCGTGCTTTCTGAGGCAGGTATGGTTTTAATCGGAAGAACACTGAGTTTGTTTTTTGGTATAACTTCTGCTTTAGTCCTTGTTGAAATTTTCAAAAAGAGAGCAAGTAAACGCATCAGCTTAATCGGCGCGCTTATTCTTTTAAGCTCCCCCACCTGGCTTTTTTGCAGTGAAATTCTCAAAAATGACACGCTTTTGCTTTTTCTTGTTTATCTTACTTTTTGGTCAAGCCTTTTAATCTATGAGCAGGGAAAGAAAAAGCATTATATTTTGGCAGGAATATTGGCTGGATTGTGTTTAGCCTGCAAACTGTATTTTTTTTCTCTTATTCTTCCTGTTATTGCTCATTGGCGGAAAGCAAAAAAGGAAAACAAAAATGGAATAGAAATCTGGGGAGAGAAAAAGATTTTACTTTCTTTTTTAATATGTCTTTTAACTTTTTTACTTTTCAATCCTTTCCAAGCCTTACAACCGAAAAACACATTTAAAGAAACTTTGCTTGAGCTGGCGTTGATGCGAGGTGCGCAGAACATTCTTCAGGCATCGCCCGAGCTTTGGTATCATTCAACATTTTTATTTCAAATTTTATGCGCCCTTCCTCTGGCAATGGGCATTCTAGGATTTTTAGCAGGGGCAGGGGGCATATTTTTTCTGACAAAAAAATTAAAGCGAGATGAATTTATAATCTACATTTCCTGTCCTGCTTTTTATTTCTTTTTCTGGGCAGTTGTGAGTGAACAGGGATTACCTCATTATTATCTTACTTTGGCAGGATTTTTAGCTCCAGCAGGTGGGGCTTTTTTTGACTGGCTTCTATCCAGAAGAACCTTTGTCAAAGCAGTGGGGATTTTGGCGCTCTTTTTTTCAGTTATGTTTAATTTTTTATTCAGCCAAGAAATCAACCAGGCGCAGGAAAGCATTATGAAAGAAAGTTTTAGCTGGGCTTATGAAAACATATCTCCAAAAGAAAAGGTTTATGCTTTTCTTCCTTACCGGCCTCTTTATGAGTCAAACTATTACTGGCGATTTGAGTTTTATCCGCAATTTATGCTTACCAAAAAATTGCTGAAAAAAGCAGAGCCAAAAAGATTGCTTATTCACGAGTTTTATTATTTTGCTTATTTAAATAATCCCCAAGCACGCAATCCCAGCTGGTGGGGCTTTTTGGAGCTTTACCAAAAGGGCTCTGGCTATGAGTTAAAAAGGAGATGGCAAAACAAGCTCTTTTGGGCAAAAATATACAAGAAGCTGTTTCCAGATTTGAACTACATTTCGGTGGGATATTATGAGCTTACTTTTTAATCTTGGCTTTTAGCTTTGCCTGCCCACCCTCTACCACTACATCAATTTCCAGTTTTTTATCCTTATATTTTTCTTTTAAGGTTTTGATTTGTTTTTTCAGGCTCTGCTCAAGTTTGGTTTTATCAATTTTTACTGGCTGATTCATCTTCTTTCTTGCTTCCACCAGCTGATTGTAAATCTGGTCAATTTTTTCTGAAGAAAGTTCTTCTTTGGAGGGCTGGGTTTTTTTCTTTCGTTTTCTTACTTCTTCTTCAGAAAGGGGCTTGGTTGAAAGCACAGCCCTAAGCTGTTCCCTTGAAATCATACCGCTTTCAATCTTTTGCATCATCCGATTCCAGTATTGATTGTAGGCATTGAACTTGGCAACCAGTTGCTGGAATTTGTATTTAAGCGCATAGTTTGAAATCGGCACATTGGAAAGTCTGCGCAGACGATATTGCAAAGATGTGCGCTCGTTTTCAGGAGCGGTTCTTCTTGAGCCAAGAAAATACTGCTCAAACTGGGTGCGGAGGGTATCTATGTCGTGCTCAAGTTTTTCTAAGATTTCTTCGTTAATGGTTTCCATTTTTTAGGAGCGCTGTTGGGCTTTTTTCTTTTCAAGGGCTCGCAGGACATTTCCATAAATAGCAGCACCAATAGCCACCGCTTCTTCAGGAAGAATCTGGTCAAAAATAATATCTCCGAAGACCTCACGGAGCCTCTGTTTGATTTTGGGCATTCTGCTCTGACCACCGACCAGAAGAAGTGCATCCAGCTTGAGATTAGGAACAAGGGTCCGGGCGTTCTCAAGGGTATCAAGGGCAATGGTGATGGTTTTTTCAATCAGGTCAGAAACAATGTATTCCAATAGGTCTCTGCTTAGCTTGACATTAAGGTCAACATTCGGGTCTATTTCTGGGATAACTTTGGAAACATGGATAAGGGTGGTCTCGGTCTCGCTCAAAGCGATTTTGGCTTTTTCCGCCTCGGTCTTTATTGCCCGAAGCACATCCTTGTTGGTAATGGTAATGCCATCTTTATAAACATTTCCATCAGCAAATCTTCGGTTGCGGGTGGAGTTTTTAAATTCCCGAATAAGATACTGCATAATGGCATAATCAAAATCATCACCGCCGAGCCAGGGGTCGCCCATAGTTGCTATTTCTTCATATCCACCCGGCACCCTTTTGAGGATGGCAAAATCAAAGGTTCCACCGCCAAGGTCATAAACCGCAATGGTGTGGTCTCCGCGATTGACATAGCCAAAGGCATAAGCTGTTGCCATTGGTTCATCTAACATACCGATTATGTTCAATCCCGCCTTTTCTGCTACCTGGCGAATCGCCTGCGCATAGCGGGTCTGATAACTGGTGGGCATAGTGACAACAACATCTTCTATTGGCTCTTTGAGGAAATTCTCTGCCACCTGCTTTAGATACTTAAAAATATATGTCGCTATGTCCACAGGAGTAACAGATAAGTCAAATTCGTGAATCCTTATTAAAATGTTGGGCTCGTGAGGCTTTGCCTGCTCATCTTTATCAATGATGTAAAAATACCGCTCCTGCGCCTGCTGAACTTCTTCCATATCAAAGCTTTTTCCCAAAAACCTCTTGATGGAATGAATGGTGCAGAAGGGATTTTCCACAAACTTGCTTTTGGCGCTCCTTCCCACCATCAAGCGGATGTTCTCGTTCCTTTTATAAAAATATACACAGCTGGGAATGAGCTTATACCTTTCTTTATCAAGGATTACTCGGGGCTTTCCCTGTTCAAGATATGCCATACAGCAATTGGTAGTTCCAAAATCAATCCCCACAATTCTTGCCATCTAAAGCCTCCTAGCTCCTTGCTTGGCTAGTCGCCTGAATAATTCTATTGGCTATTGCCAGCCTCTCGGTCGTCTCTCTTAAACGATGACATAAAATCAAATTAATCGCACGATATATCTTTAAAGCAATCATCTGGTCTTCATTCAAAAGCTTCATAAAATATTCTCTGGGTATGCGAAGTAGGCGGACATTGTCTTTGGCACGAATGGTTGCGCTTCTTGGAAGCTCCTCTAAAAGAGCCATCTCTCCAAAAATCTCTCCGGGACCTAGCTCGGTCATTACCTGCTCGGGCTCGTCCCCTTTTCCAGGCTTGATTACTTCTACTGAGCCCTCATAAATGATGTAAAGCGCATCCCCCATCTCCCCAGCGTGAAAGATTATATCGCCTTTTTTAAAGCTGACCTTTTGGCAAATTCTGCTTAATTTAATCAACTCTTGATTGTTTAATTCTTTAAACAGATTAATTCCGCGCAAAATCTCTATTGCTTGCATAATATCATATTAATATTATTTAATGCTCATTGTCAATCTTTAAGCTAAGAGAGATTTTCTTCCCCAAAGCCATCCAATTGCCTGATATAACAGCCGTGCACAGGTAAATTCACTTACCACTTCACCCTCTATCGGAGCAAGCTCTACCAAATCCATTCCCAAAACCTCTTTGCCAGATAAAGACATCGCCTTAAAAAGGTTTAATACCTGATGATACAAAAGCCCCTCTGGCTCCGGAGTGCCAACCGCGGGAACCTGCGACGGGTCAAAAACATCTACATCAAGGCTGATGTAAATTTTGTCCTTAAGCTGGCGAACTACTAGCTCCTCAAACCCAGAAGCCTGCCTGAGCTGATGAGAAAAATAAACCTTGAGCTTCTTTGCTTTTATAAGCTCTGCTTCTTCTCTGCTCAGGCTTCTTACACCCAGCCAAACAGGCTCAATGCCCTCTTCTAAAACCCGGCTCATCACGCAGGCGTGAGAAAGCTTTTCACCCAGATAACTATCTCTTAAGTCAGTATGAGCATCCAGCACAAGAAGGGAGAATTCAGAAAAATATCTCTTAAAGGCTCTTACAGCTCCTAGAGTAATGGTATGCTCTCCACCTAGAAGAATAGGAATTTTCCCCCTTTCTAACTGTCCAGCCAGCACCTCTTCAATTTCTTTGATTGCCTCTTTCGGGTCTTTTCCTTCCAGTTCAAGCGGAGGATGGGTTGCGATTCCGATTTTGTATGGCTCAAGGTCAAGCTCTGGCTCATATAGCTCCACCTGCTGGCTGGCAAGAAAAATCGCATAAGGACCGCTGGCAGTGCCCTTGCGATAGGTGGTGGTTTTTTCATAGCTAGCAGGAACAATAATTAATTTTGAATTTTCCGGCTGGCAATCCTCTGGGTCTAGGTCAAAGAAAACTCCCTTCCAGTTCTCTCTCATAATTCAGGAATGAGGTCAAATTTTTTCATTTCTTTTTTCAATTTCTCCACCATCTGGGGAATCTGGGGATATATTCTTTTATGTTCTCTGGGAGAGCAAACACTGAGTGCATAGCCAAAAATTATGGGGAGAGCAACCGTCGCATCTGAATAAATCACCACACTGGTTTCTAGCCGGTCGGGCTTGATTTTTCCCCAGCTTACCGCTTCCTCTGGAGTGGCACCGCTAAGCCCGCCCCAATGTGGGGAATCTACCGTGATTTGAATATCATAATCATGCCCTCTTTTATCAATATTCAGACCACTTTTCAGCATTGGCTGGGTTTGAAGATAAAAATTTTTGGGTGAGCCACCGCCGACAATAATCACTCCATTTTTGTCCAGAGCATTAACAATGGCGGTGGTTTCAATAACATCCTGAATAGGGTCTATGTCTATATCAAAATCTACCAGCCTTGCGTAGGCAAGATTAAGACCGATTTCACTATCTCCGGGAGAGCTGGTGTAAATAGGCACATCATATTTGGCAGCGCAGGTAACAAAGCTCCTTTTCGGGTCCATACCATCTTCTAAAAGAGCTTTGCCCAGATGCCAGTGAAGCTCGGCTGTGCTCATCTTTTTTCCACGAAGCGGTCTGATTGCTTCTAAAATCCAGCAATCAGTGCGAGTGATTACCTCTTCACCAACAAAAACATCATAAATTCGGTCTATGTTCTTCTCTTTAAGCACACAATCATCTACTTTAAAACTTCCCTGATGAACAGGAAGCCCGAGAGCAAAATGAAGGTCGTGAAAAACATTGGCACCTGTGGAGATTATCCAGTCAATACCGCCGAATTCTATCATCTGAGCAATAA
>CAZQJX010000014.1:0-9543 GCA_964592965.1 uncultured bacterium | reverse complement strand
GCACCTGTGGAGATTATCCAGTCAATACCGCCGAATTCTATCATCTGAGCAATAAGCCCGCCCATACCCATAGGGGTCATTGCTCCTGCCAGAGTAAGAGCAACTCCTGCATCATCTTTAAGCATCTGCTCGTATATCCTGCACCCCTGCACCAGTCTTCCTGCCTGGAAAGAATTGGAGCGAGAAAAAAGCTCCACCAAACCCTTTATAGATAAATCCTCAAAATAAAAAGGCTTAATCTCAGGAGTAGGTATAGGCTCATTGCCGTATTTTTTGGGAATTTCAACTGTAAGCCACTTTTTTCTCTCCTCACTACCCATCTCTCTTACTCCTTTACAGAGTTTAAAACAAAAAGAAGATAGTGTCTTGCCCCTTTTCCCATTCAGTGGTATTAAAGAAAAATTTTTATTCTTCGTCTTCAAAAACAAAGACGGCAGCTGCGATGACCGTTGTCCACTTTCCGTTTTTATCTCCTCTTGCGGTTTGCGTGGTGTTGTAGCTGATTATCTGGCGACCACGCATTCTGTAAATCTGCTTGCGCTCGTCCCAAGCAGCATCAGGGTCAAAGGGAATGCCGAGAGTGCTCGCCAGCATAGTTGCAGCAAGGTCTTCTGCATAATCACCAGCATCCTTTTTGGTCTGACCAAAAGAAGTATGCTCAGAGATATAACCATAGCTATTACCGTCTTTGGGAATAGCAACACCAATAGCAGCAGCTACAAGACGGTTTGGTTCGTTAGTTGCGTTTCGGGCAAGAACACAATAGACAATCTGACCGGGCTTGAGTAGCCTTACACCTTCTTCTCGGGGGATAATCTTGCATCCTGGCGGGAGAATACTGGAGACATTGACGAGATTGCACTTGGCAATCCCAGCGGAACGAAGTGCCAGCTCAAAGCTCTGCAGTTTGTCTTTATGTACCCCCACCCCCTTTGTAAAAAAGACTTTCTTCGGAACCAACTTTCATAACCTCCTCCCTGGCTGGGGTTAGATTTTTATTAAAGAGCTTTTAAACTCCACCGCCCTATATAATTAAGTGAATCAGCTTAATTAACACCAAATTTTTTCTTTGTCAAGTTTAATAGATTATTTTTTCTCTGCAAGAGGATATTTTCGCTTATACTTTTTAAAATACCTTTTTTTAGCGGATTGCAAGCGGGCTTCTAAAACAGGGTCTGTTGGAAAACGACTCTTTAACTCCAGATATTTATCTATGGCTTTTCCCAAATCTCCCTCTTCCTCATAGGTTCGGGCAAGATTAATTCCAGCCCGAAAATAAAGCTCTCCGTCAGGATACCCATCTAAATACTTCTGAAAATATTCTCTTGCTTTTTTGTAATCCTCTTGAAGAAAATAGCTTTCACCTATCCAAAAAAGGCAATCATCGGCAAAGGTGCTTTTAGGAAATTTTTTTAACATTGCCTGCGCCTGCGCACGCATTGCTTTGTATTCACCCACTTCAAACAGACAGGTAATAAGCCGATACCATACTTTGGGCGTAAGCTCGTTTTCAGGAAAAAGCTTTAAAAACCGGTAGTATTCAACCAGTGCTCGTGCATATTGTCCTCTTGCCCTGAGTATTTCTGCTAAAAGCGCTTGGTCTTGAGGAGCATAGGTTGAATGGGGATAGTTCTTTACTAGTCGGGAAAAGCTGTCTATTGCCCGCTCGGGAAAATTCAGCTCAACATAATAGGTCATACCTATCCAATGAAGCGCATCATCCGCCCACTTGCTCTTTGGGCTCTGGGTAAGAATCATCTCCCAGAGCCTTATTGCCTCTAGGTATGAGCCCTGCTCATAAAGCTGTCTTGCTTTGAAAAACTGATGCCGAGCAGAGATATACCGGCAGGAGCAAAAAAGCAAAAAAACTAAAAAAAGGCTTAGTCTTTTATTCGCCATTTTCTATCACTCGGCAGATGCTGGTCACTCGCTCGCCCTCTTCAAGCCCGATTAATCTCACCCCCTGCGTCACCCTTCCAATTACAGGAATGTCTTTAACCTTCATTCTAATAATTTTGCCTTGATTGGAAATAAGCATTACCTCATCTTCATCTCGCACCTGAAGCACGCCGACAATCAACCCTGTTTTATCGGTAAGCTTCATTGCCATCATTCCCTGCCCGCCCCGATTATGAAGCGTGTATTCTTCCACCTTTGTTCGTTTACCATAGCCGTTCTCAGTGCAGATGAAAATGGTTGTGCCCGGGCTCACAACTTCCATTGCCACCAAGCGGTCATCATCTGCAAGGTTAATCCCCCGCACCCCTCTGGTCGCTCTGCCCATAGAACGAACCTGACCCTCTTTAAACCTAACTGCCTTGCCCGCACGACTCACAAGTAAAAGCTCTTTGCTACCATCAGTAAGCACCGCTGAAATCACCTTATCATCTTTATCCAGCTCGCAGGCAATCAGACCATTGGAGCGGATATTGGCATAAGCACTTAAAGAGGTCTTTTTAACCTGACCCCGCTTAGTGGCAATAACAATAAATTTATCTTCCTCAAACTCCCTTATGCTTAAAACCGTCTGCACCCGCTCGCCCTTTTCCAGATTCAACAGATTAACAATAGCTTTGCCTCGGGTTGCCCTTCCTGCCTGCGGTATCTCATAAACCTTAAGCGAATAAACTTTTCCTTTATCTGTAAAGAACAAAAGCCTGTCGTGGGTGTTGGCGACAAAAAGGTTTTCAACAAAATCTTCCTCTCGGGTGGTCATTCCTGTTTTCCCTTTTCCACCCCTTCGCTGGGCACGATAAAGCGAAAGAGGATTGCGCTTGATATAACCGAGATGTGATATGGTGACGACCATTTCCTCTTCCGCAATTAAATCTTCCAATTTTATTTCTTTGGTTTTGTCAATGATTTCTGTTCTTCGCTCATCACCGTATTTATTTTTGATTTCAATCAGCTCTTCTTTTACCACCTTCCAGATTTTCTCCTCGCTTGCCAGAAGCTCTTTAAGCCTTTTGATTTCCGCGCGCACCTGCTTTAGCTCATCAAGTATTTTCTGTCGCTCCATAGAAGTTAGGCGTTGGAGTTTAATATCAAGGATTGCCTGTGCCTGCGCTTCTGAGAGCTTAAATCTTCTCATCAAACCTTGCTTGGCTTCCTGCGGGGTTTTTGACCGCTTGATTAGATTTATCACTTGGTCAAGATTATCAAGAGCTATTTTCAATCCTTCTAAGATATGTGCCCGCTCCTCTGCTTTTTTCAGCTCAAATAAACTCCGCCTGATAACTACCTCACGCCGATGCTCAAGAAAATGCTCCAAAACCTGTTTGAGATTAAGTAGCTCGGGCTTGCCGTTGACAATTGCCAGCATAATAATGCCAAAGCTGTCTTGAAGCGGTGTTTGCTTGTAGAGGTTGTTTCTGATTACTGCTGGCTCCGCATCTCTTTTCAGCTCAAGAACTATCCTCATTCCTTCACGGTCAGATTCATCACGAATATCATTTATGCCTTCAATCTTTTTGTTGCGGACAAGGTCAGCGATTTTTTCTATAAGCCTTGTCTTATTCACCTGATAGGGAATTTCTGTAATCACTAAATTGGTCTTGCCTGTTCGGGGATGCGTCTCCACCAAAACCCTTCCCCGAACCTGAATAACCCCTTTGCCTGTTTTATAAGCCTCAATAATTCCTTCCCTTCCGTGAATAATTCCACCTGTTGGGAAATCAGGACCGGGAATGTATTTCATCAGCTCTTTGATGGTGATATTCCTGTTTTCCAAAAGGGCAACCAAACCATCAACCAGCTCGGAGAGATTATGAGGCGGAATGTTGGTTGCCATTCCCACCGCAATACCGCTTGCACCGTTCATAAGCAGGTTGGGAATTCGGCAGGGAAGAACAACAGGCTCGGTTGTGGTCTCATCAAAGTTGGGCACAAAGTCAACTGTATCTTTTTCAATATCGGCGAGCATTTCTTCTGCTAATTTGGAAAGGCGGGCTTCGGTATAACGATAGGCAGCTGGCGGGTCGCCATCTATGGAACCAAAATTTCCCTGACCATCAATCAGCGGGTAGCGCATATTAAAGTCCTGTGCCATTCTCACCAGCGCATCATAAACCGCAGAATCTCCATGAGGATGGTATTTTTTCAAAACCTCTCCCACCACGCCTGCGCATTTGGAATATTTGCGATTGCTGAGCAAGCCCTCTTTATACATTGCATAAAGAATTCTTCGGTGAACTGGCTTGAGTCCATCACGCACATCAGGAATGGCTCTGCCGATAATCACGCTCATCGCATAGTCTAAATAACTGCGCTCAAGCTCTTCTTCTATGCTTACTTCTATTTTCAGTCCGCTCTCACTCATCTTTTTTCTCCTTTGGATTTTTATTTGAAGAGGATTTTTTCTCTAGGTTTTCTATGCTTTTTTCTTTTGGCGGATGAATAACCTCAACGCCTTCAGGCACCTTAAATTCAAATATCTTTTCATCAATTTTGGGATTAACTTTTATGTTTTTAAAGCGAAGGATGTTCTCATTTCCCAGCTGGTCAATCAGGCTTGCTTCTTTTACCAGAAAGCTTTTATCATCAACTTTAAGGATAATGGTTCCTAAAATAAGTCTGTCTCTTTCTTTTTTGGGAACAAGTTTAAGGGAAAATAATCCAGCAGATGGCTGAGAAGAGTTTGGGTCAAAGCTTATATCAAAATCTTTTTTAAGCTCGCCCATACCAAAAAGAAAACTTTTGGGAATATTGCTGGAAAGTGCTTCATCAACGCTCATAACCAAAACCTGCTTGATTGAGGGAAGATAATCCCAAAAGGTCTTGCCATTGGTTATATACCAGTGCTCCTCTGGCTCTGTATAATGCCAGACCATCTTTCCGGGCTTTGAGTAATAAAGCTCTCCTTGTCCTCTGCTCAGCACTCTGCCAAATTGCTGATTGCGAACTTCTTGCTCAAATCTGGCAGAATAAGTTTTAATCTGCCGGTAATTTTCCTCCAACTTTGCCACCACCGCTTCTAACCCGGGCGTTTTAACTTTCGCCAGCAAAACACTTGCCCCCAAAACAGCTACCATCAAAATTACTCTTTTTATCTGCATCTTTTCTCCTAAAGCTTTTTCAGTATTTCATCAAGCTGAACTGGGTCAACCAGCACCTGTCTTGGCTTGGCTCCCTCTGCTGGACCAACAATACCATCAAGCTCCATCTGCTCAACCATTCTGGCAGCACGGTTATATCCCACCCTGAGCTTTCGCTGAAGCATACTTATGCTCGCCTGCCTGCTCCTAACCACAATCTCCACCGCCTGCTTGTAAAGCTCATCAACCTCTGCTCCTCTTTCTTTTTGCCCCTCTTCTTGTGGCTTGAGAATCTCCATATTGTAATGCGGTTTTCCCTGCTTTTTCCAAAAGCTGACCACACGCTTGACCTCCGCCTCTGAAACATAAGCACCGTGAACACGCACCAACTTGCTTGAGCCAGGAGACATAAAAAGCATATCTCCCATTCCAAGTAGCTTTTCTGCACCGTTCTGGTCAAGAATGGTGCGGGAATCAACTTTGCTGGATACCTGAAAGGAGATTCTTGCTGGAAAATTGGCTTTAATTAATCCTGTGATGACATCCACGCTCGGTCTTTGAGTGGCAATAACCAGATGAATTCCACTTGCCCGTGCCATCTGGGCAAGTCGGGCTATGCTTGTCTCACATTCCCTTGCTGACACCATCATTAAGTCCGCAAACTCATCAATCATTATGAGGAGAAGAGGCATCGGTTCAGTTGGGTAATCCTCTTTTGGTCTTTCCAGAACCAATGTGGAGCCGTCATCTGATTTCTTCCGCTTCTTTTTCCTGCCTCTTTTCTTTCCCTCCTCCACCAAACGATTGTAGGAATCAATGTTTCGCACGCCGTATTTGGCTAAAATCGCATATCTTCGCTCCATCTCTGCTACTGCCCATTTCAGCGCCATTGCCGCCTCTTTAGGGTCAGATATGACGCTGTGAATAAGATGGGGTATGCCTTCATACAAAGACAAATCAAGTCTTTTCGGGTCTATGAGCAAAATTCCCACTTGGTCTGGTGTAGCGCGAAACAGAACGCTCATAATCATTGCATTTAAGCTCACGCTTTTTCCAGAACCGGTTGCTCCTGCTACCAGAAGATGAGGAGCTTTGCGAAGGTCTATTACAAACGGCTCGCCAACAATGTTCTTGCCCAAAGCTAATGTTAAAAGACTGCGAGAATTCTGATAAGCACTGGAAGAAATTATCTCCCGTAGGTAAACCGTCTCTCGCTCCTGATTGGGAATTTCTATACCAACAACTCCTTTGCCGGGTAGAGGAGCTATTATCCGCACGCTCAAGGCGCTGAGCGCACAGGCAAGGTCATCTGCCAGATTAACTATCTTGTTAATCTTAACCCCGCTGGCAGGTTTGAACTCATACATTGTGACCACAGGTCCGGGCAGAACCTCAACCACCTCACCAGCAACACCAAAATCAAGTAGCTTCTTTTCTAAAAGCCGGGCACGAAGCAAAAGCGAATCTTTGTCCAGAGCTTTTCTTGCCTGAGAAACAGGGTCTAGGAGTTTAAGTGAAGGCAGAGTATATGACCGGGTAGAAAACTTCAGCTTCTCCTGTCGGGGCGCCGGGGTTAAAACTGCAGATTTGCTGGCTGAGCTTCCTTCTTCAATAACTATTTTTGGCTCCTTTTGAGTTCGGCTCTGGGTGAGAATTTTAATTTGCTCCTTTCGCTCGCTCACTCGCTCCTTTTGCACCTTTCGCCTTATCCACCATTCACGAAGCGCAAAAATAACCTGCCTGAACGCTCCCGCCAGCGCGCGCAGAAGCCTGAGCAAAGAGATATTAAAGCCCAAAAGAAGCCCAGAAAATATGCCCAGAAGCGAAAATAGAAAGGCTCCCACCGGACTAAAAAGCTGACGAAATTGACGAGCAAGAATATAGCCAATCCAGCCTCCGCTCTTAATTTCCTCACCCCGCCAGCTCAAAGTGGGCTTTAGCAGGCTTAAAAAAATGGTGAAAAAAATGATTAAAAGTAAAATGCCAACAGAGCGGAGAATGAGCCAAGTTCTGCCTTTCCCTTTAATTAGCACCTCTTTTTTGAAAAGCTTGTAGCCCGAAGCAAGAAAAATCAAAAAGAAAACCAAATAACTTACCAGACCAAAGCTCTGGAAAAAAAGAGCGGAGAGATAAGAGCCAATCAATCCTCCGTAGTTATTTATCCTTTCTGCTCCTTTGGTAAAAAAAGATGGGTCATTTGGGTAATAGCTAAAAAGGCTCAAGAACAAAAATACTGCCACAAAAAGTAAAATTATGCCCAAAAGCTCCTGCCGAAGCTTTTCAAATGTTTTTTTCTGCTCTGCCATTCCTTCCCTCAAAATCCTGGCCAAAAGGTCAAAATCACTATCGCTCCTAGAAAAAGGCAATAAATTCCGAACCAACTTAATTTAACCCTTCTCACCACTTTAAAGACCAAGCTTATGCAGAAATAACCTACCAGAAAAGCACTCACCATTCCTAGAAGATATGCAGAGAGCTCGCTTTCAGCAATTCCCGCCAGCTCGTTCCTCTTTTCAATTAGCTCTAAAAAGGACGCACCCAAAATAGCAGGCACACCGAGCAAAAAAGAAAAGCGAGCTGAATAATCCCCTCTTAAACCAGAGAAAATTCCCGCTGATATGGTTGCGCCCGAGCGAGAAATGCCGGGAAAAACCGCCAGTCCCTGCGCCAGACCAATTAAAATTCCTCTCCCAAAGCCAGGGTCAGCCTCCACTTGCAAAGACGAGCGCTTTGCAGAAAAATCTGCCAGAAACAAAAGCAGGGCAGTAAAAATAAGAAACAATCCGACGGCAAATGGCTTTTCAAAGCATTTTTCCGCAATGTCTTTGACTGAAAATCCGACGATAGCGGTTGGTAATAAGGAGACAAATATTACTAAAATCAGCTTCTTATTTATCGGCTTCAGCTTCTCTGCGTTCTTCATCAGCTTCTCCCTCTGCCTGCGCCCGAACAGCCCCACCAGCTCTTTTTTAAAGTATATCACCACTGCCAGTGCTGTGGCAAGATGTAAAAGAAGGTCAAATAAAATGCCTGGCTGATGAAAATTTTTAAACAAGCTCTGTGCCAAAGCCAGATGTCCGGAGCTGGAGATAGGTAAAAATTCAGTAGCACCCTGAATAATACCTAAAATAATCCCCTGCCACCATTGAATCATAAAAAATAATACTCTTTTTTGTTAAAATTTAGCTAAATTTAAGCTAAAAGTCAAACAAATTTATGTTAATTTTTAGGTTCAAAAATCTTATTTCTAAAAGATGTTTTTAGGACTTTTCAGTTCAGTCGAATTTTTATATAATATCAACTGATGAGGGCTTGGGTAATTGATAATCCTGGTCCGATAGAATCCGCACCTATGCGGATGGTTGAGCTGGCAGACCCGGAACCGGGTCCGGGAGAACTGAGAATCAGGGTGAATGTCTGCGGAATCTGCCACACTGACCTTCACGAAGCAGAAGGAGAGCTTGAGCCACATAAGCTCCCGGTGGTGCCCGGACATCAGGTAGTAGGAGTGGTTGATAAAATCGGCGCCGGGGTTAAAGGCTTTTCTTTGGGAGAAAGGGTGGGGGTGTGCTGGCTTTATTCTGCCTGTGGAGAGTGCTTTTTCTGCAAAAACAATCTGGAAAATCTCTGCCCTGATGCCAAGTTTACTGGCTGGGATTATGACGGCGGATATGCTGAGTATATGATTTCTCGGGCTGAATATACCTTTAAACTTCCCCAAGGATATGATGACCTGAAAGTTGCACCGCTCCTTTGTGCAGGTGTGATTGGCTGGAGAAGCCTGAAATTAAGCGAGGCTAAAAAGGGCGAAATCCTTGGGCTTTTTGGATTTGGTGCCAGTGCTCATATTGTCTGCCAGATTGCCCGCTACCTTGGCATAGAGGTTTATGCCTTTTCCCGAAGCGAACATCACCGCCAGCTCGCCCTTAAATTGGGTGCCAGCTGGGCAGGAAGCGCAAAAGACAACCCGCCCAAAAAGATAGACCGAGCAATTATCTTTGCACCGGCAGGACAGGTTCTTTTAGATGCGCTTCGTCATCTCCGACCTGCAGGAACCATTGCCATTAACGCGGTTTATATGAGCCCAATTCCAGAGATGGACTACAATCAGCTTCTTTACGGAGAAAAAACCATAAGAAGCGTGAGCAACTTAACCAAAGAGGATGCAAAGGAGCTTTTGGAAATAGCGCCCAAAGTGCCCATTCAAAGCGAGATAGAGGTTTTTGAGTTTGAAGATGCTTTGCGCGCGCTTAACCTTGTCAAGCAGGCAAAAATTCAAGGAGCGGGTGTGCTCAAAATAAAAAGATAAAGAGCAAATTTATTCAAATATAAAGGAACAGAAAAGCCTGGCAGAGAAAATTCTCTATAAACCTAAATTTCTCCTCTTGACAGTTTCAGCGATTTTTCATAAAATTTTATTAAAATATATTTCGCGGGTGCCCGAAAGGGCTTAAAAGGGAAGGCGGTGAGAATCCGCCACGGACCCGCCGCTGTGACCGGGGACGAAACC
>CAZQJX010000013.1:7013-32187 GCA_964592965.1 uncultured bacterium | reverse complement strand
TCCACCAACAACCATCGGGTTAGAGAAAAAATATAATCCCTTCTTGCAGGAAGGAGCGGATTGGTATTAAACTTAGTTTTGGAGAGATGATTTTAAAAGATAAAGAGATTTTAATTGGTATTACGGGCGGGATTAGTGCTTATAAAATCTGCGAGCTGGTTCGGCTTTTTGTAAAAGAAGGAGCTCGTCCGCAGGTGGTGATGACAAAGAATGCCACGAGATTTGTAAGCCCGCTAACATTTGAAACTCTTTCCCAGCGAGCGGTTTATACTGACCTGTTTACTGGCTCTTCTCAACCAGTTTTGCATATAGAGCTTGCTGATAAAGCGGATTTAATGGTCATTGCTCCTGCTACTGCCAACATTATTGGCAAGCTGGCAGGCGGAATTGCCGATGACCTTCTTTCAACCATATATCTTGCTTATACAGGCAAGGTTCTTATTTGCCCAGCAATGAATGTCAATATGTATAATCATCCTGCGGTTCAGGAGAATCTGGAAAAGCTGAAAAAAAGAGGAGTTTTTGTGCTTGAGCCTGAAGAAGGAGAGCTTGCCTGCGGATGGGAAGGAAAAGGCAGATTGCCTGAGCCAGAGACAATTCTTGAAGCTTGCGAGCAGGCTCTTTCGCCCAAGGATTTTGCTGGCAAAAAAATATTGGTGAGCGCAGGTCCTACCCGAGAGGCAATTGACCCGGTTAGATATATTTCCAATCGTTCCAGCGGGAAGATGGGATATGCTATTGCTCGGGCAGGAGTGGCAAGAGGCGCGGAAGTGGTGCTCATTTCAGGACCCACCTCTTTAAAAGCTCCTTTGGGAGTAAAGTTGGTTAAGGTAGAGAGTGCAGAAGATATGTTTGATGCTTGCAAAAAATATGCATCAGAGGTTGATGTTATTATTAAGTGCGCAGCAGTGGCTGATTTCCGACCTAAAAAAGCCGAGGCACAAAAAATCAAAAAGCAACTTGCACCTCAAACAATAGAACTGGAGCCAACCCCTGACATCATTGCTGAGTTGGGAAAGAAAAAAAGAAAAGGGCAGATTTTAGTCGGATTCGCAGCTGAAACCGAAGATTTAATTAAAAACGCTCAAAAAAAATTAAAAGAAAAAAATCTTGATATAATCGTTGCCAATGATGTCACAAGGAAAGACGCTGGCTTTGAAGCTGACACCAATATCTGCACCATCCTTTTCCGAGATGGAAAAATAGAACAACTACCTAAAATGAGCAAAAAAGAACTTGCCCATAAACTTCTGGATTACATCAAGCAGTTAAGCTAATCCTTAAGCCTCTATTAAAGACTTAAAGCTTTTAAGTTCTGTAAGTGAAGCGTTTTTCTAGCTCTTGGAGTTTTTCAACAATTCCGCCGTATTCCAGCTCGCTCATAGGAAGCATAGCAGGTCCTGAAAATCCCTGCTCGCGTATGTAGGTTGCCTTTTGAGCTGCCTTTTCTCTTACCTTATCCCAGAAGGGATGGTCAAAAACATCGCAGGGACCAACCAGAACTCCTTCACGCATTGAAAAGGCAGCACCAGTGACAACAGGTGGTCCATCAAAGTAGGAGATGTCTGTATAAAGTCGGCAGGGCATAAGCGGACCTGTGTGCGAGCCACGCATAAATCCAGCAACCAGATGGCATTTTTCAAAAGGCATAAGCACCTCGCCGGTGGCAGGGAATTCTCCCTGAGTGCGGACAATCATTACTGGGTCATCTTTTCCAGTATATTTCCCGGCAATATTATGAAGTCGGGTGGTGCTTACCGCTACCGCCTGATTACCGGTCTCCCGGCTATAAATTGCTTCAACCACATAACGCTGATTATCCCTTAATAAGGTGGCAATGCCATAAAGGTCTTCGGGAGCGTTCAGCTCAATGATTTTTTCTCCCCTGGGATTGTCTTTGGCTTCCTCGCATCTCTGCTCTCGGGTATGCCAGTTTCCGCATTTGGGGCATTCAGTATATTCCACATCAATAATCTGGAATTTAAATCCTTTTGCCATTTTCGGGCTTAAAATCAAGCCCGCACAGTACATCGGGTCGGCAAAAGCCAAATACAAAGGAAGATTATAGGCACCAGGGTCGGTTTTATCTGCAGCAAAAAGGATAAACGGCTCTGCGGGTCGCTCCTCAATCTCCATCTCTGCTACTGCTGGTCCCATTCCCCGGATATTACCAGAAAAAGCATCCTTCAAAAGGTCCTGGCCAGCACCATAAAGCCCCTGCTTTTTAGCAACCTTTTCTGTGCCCTCTTTAAAAGCGTTCCAGGCAATCCCGTGAATCTCCCCAGCGCCCACACCTTTTGTGTGAGTCATTAAAATCGCTATATCATCGCCAGTTGTGCCGATAAAAAAGTCTATAATGGTCTTGCCTTTTTCTGCCTCCACCACCTTTTTTACCTGTTCAATCAATTCTTTGCTGGGACGAATGTGTCCGCCTATGCTACCGATATCCGCCTTAATTACCGAGATAGTTACTTTCATAGTCTCTCCTCCTTTTTAATTTTTCTAGTTTTAAGTATATGAAGCCCAGAGCTTTGTTGTCAACTTTTTTTAGTTAACCTATCATTAGTTAGATGATTGAAAAGATAATAAATAAGCTCTGCCAGTTCCCTCATCGTCTCACCACCACAGAAAACGAGAAAAAAGCAAGTGAGATTTTAAAAGAAGAGCTTGAAGCTCTCGGATATAAAACCACCATAGAGAAATTCTCTTCTCCCCGCACCTTTTCCTGGACTTATTTTGTCATATATCTTGGCTTTTTTATTAGTTTTTTGTCAGCGATATTTTTCCCGGCAGTGGGTCTGGTGATTTTTATCTTAGCTTTGGTTATTTTCTTTGGCGAGCAGAGCTCAGTTTTTGCTCCACTTACACGGGGTTTATTTGCTCAGGCGCAGAGCCAAAACATAATTGCTGAGCCTGAAGATGAAGCTCCCTCTCCAATTAGAATCTGGCTGGTTGCTCATTATGATACCTCCAAAACTTCACTCGCTTTTGCTCCCAATACAGTTAGATTTTTAAGACCGCTTTTTCTTGTCTCTCTGGCTCTGCTTGGTCTGGGCTTGGTTATGATGGTGATTGAGCTTATCTTCTCTGGCAGAAGCTGGCTTTTTCCAAAAATTATCCTCAGCATTTGCGCAGTTTATTTTCTTTATATGGCGGTAATGATGCTTGAGCGTGAGCTTAGAGGAGTGCCGGTTCAAGGTGCCTGCGATAATGCCAGTGGTGTGGCAGTGGTTATGGAGCTGGCAAAAAGGCTTGCTCAATCACCGCTTAAAAACTTAAACTTTCGCATTCTTTTAACAGGAGCAGAAGAAGTGGGGCTGGTTGGAATGGCAAATTTCTTAAAAAAGCACAAAAAAGAGCTTGACCCCAAAAGGGATTTTTTCATAAACTTTGACTCCATCGGTGAAGGAGAGGTTTGTTATATCACCAAAGAAGGAATGCTTTTTCCTCTCTCCGCTTCTTCGCTTTTGCTTGAGCTTGCTCAAGAAGTGAGCAGAGATGAAAAATTTGCCAAGGTCAAGCCCAGCCCCTACACCGCTCTTACTCTTGATACTTTGGTTGCCCGGGCTCGGGGATTTCCTGTTATCTCCATAATGGCGCTTACCAAAGATAAAATTCCAAAGCCTTGGCACTGGTTTGATGACACCAAAGACAAGGTTGATATAAATAAGCTATTTCTTGCCAGCGATTTTGTCTGGGAGATGCTCAAAAGGCTGGCTCAGAAAACCCGCTTCTGAAACTGCTTTAACTTTTCTTCCAGCTCCAAAAGCGCTTTTTTGCTCTGATTATCTAAAGGTGCATTAAAAGCTATGTCTTTTAGCTCAACCCGAGCCTGATAGAAAAATCTATTCACACTAGGCAGAAGCAAAAATTTAAATATCAAGCCAGATAAAGCCAACCAGCCAATTACAAGGCTTGTGCTCCATAAAATTCTCTCTCTTTTAGTTGGAAAATTTTTTATTACTAAAAGAAGAATAATGAATATAGCCAGCAGGAGGATTTCAGCTAAAATCCAAAAAGCGAGCTTGCTCCCAAAAAGGGTGGCGGTGAACATCTTTTTTAAATTTATTCCCAGCTCCCCGTTTTCATTTCGCTCAACCCATTTTTGCCAGCCAAATTTTTTAGGATGAGTGATTTCCCTTTCTTTCAGGATTTGCTTTTCAACCGGTTTTAATCGGTTTCGGTATTTTTTAGGCACAGAATAGGGGTCATTAGTGTAGTGCACTGCTCCGTTATCATCAACATATTTATAAAGCTTACCAGCATCGGATTGATTTGCTAAAAAGAACATACCTACGCACAGGAAGGAGAAAAGGAGCTTTTTCATTTTGCCTCTCCTTTGTTTATTTTTTCCATTAGTTTTCTTATTCGGGCGGGATAGATTATATCAAGCCCGAAGTCTTTTCTCAGCTCATCCAGCGCTTTGAGCAATTTATTTTGTTTTTCCCATTTTTCAGATTCAAACAAATCCAGCTGACAGGTTGAGCAGAGCTCTCCTGCGCTAACTCCCAAAAGCCGAAGAGGCTGATTGGGCTTATCTTCCCGCTGAAGGATTTTTCGGGCATAGAAAAATAAGGTCTGGTCGTTGTTGGTTGCTGATTTCAAGCGGGTGGTTCTTGTCCAAGTAGTGAAATCAGGTGAGCGGAATTTAAGAGTTAGGCGCTGGGCATAAAGCCCCCGTTCTCTCAGTTTCATTCCCAGTTTTAAAATAAGCAGATAAATCCATTGCTCTTTTTCTTCAGGGTCAAAGATGTCTTGGTCAAAAGTTATTTCCTTGCTAAGGCTTTTGGGTGGCTCTCCTTCTATGTTAAGCTTGCTTTCTCCTTTTCCCAAAGCTGAACGATAAATATAAATGCCGAGCTTGCCAAAATGCGTGATAAGCAAGTCCTGCCCGAGTGAAACTATATGCTTGACCTTTTTTGCTCCTAAAAGCCTGAGCCTTTCTTCGGTTTTTCCACCTACGCCGGGAAGGATATTTATAGGTAGCTCTGCAATGAACTCCTTTTCTGCTCCAAAAGCAACCTCAACAATTCCCTCAGGTTTGGCAAGCTTACTTGCTATTTTGGCAATCAATTTATTGGAGCCGATGCCAACGGAGCAGGGCAGAGCAAGGCGGGTTTTGATTTCTCTCTGGATTATCTCTCCTGCCTTTCGGGCAGAGCCGTATCTTTCCACCATTCCTGTTAAGTCAATGTATGCCTCATCTATGCTTGCTTCTTCCACAAAAGGGGAGAATCTCCGAAGGAGATTGAATACCTGTTCAGAAAAATGCGCATAGGCGGTTTTGTTTATGGGAAGAACAATAGCGTCTGGGCAGAGTTTTAATGCTTTAGTAAGGGGCATACCGTTTTTCACTCCAAAAGCACGGGCTTCATAGCTTGCGCTGGAGACCACGCCTCTTGAGTCAGGCTTACCGCTAACAATTACTGGCTTAGAGTTAAGAGCAGGGTTTAGAACCCGCTCCACAGAAACGAAGAAGCAATCCAAATCAATATGCAGTATGGTTTTTCCTTTTTTGCTCATCTTTATAAAGAGATTTTAGCATTTTTTGCCTTAAACTTCTTTATTTGTTAAAAATTGCTCAATAGCTGGTGGTATGTTAATATCAATTTAAAACTTTAAGGGGTGCTTTGAGGATGGGTAGTAGGATTTTTTTACGCTCTCTTATAATCAGCATTTTAGCCAGTTTTGTGGTTGTGGTCAGTATAATTTTTTTACTGGTTTTAAGCACCAGCCTAAGCTTTGCCCATTTTTTAAAAGCACTACCAAGCCTCGCCTTTTTGACCATATTTGTTAGCGGATTTGAATGGTATTTTTTTGACAAGTGGCTGAAAAATACCAAAGAATTTGACCGCCTCAAAGCAGAGGCTGGAGATTCAGATGAGCTCGGTCCCCAGGCGCTTTTGGCTCAAGAAGAGTTGGTGCACTATCCGCTCAGAGGGGCTGTTTTGGTTTTTCTGCTCTGGTGTTTTTGTGGGGCTTTTCTTGCCGGCACTCTTATTCTTCCTTGGGGAGCTACATTTTTCCTGTGGGAAATTATTTTTGTTTTTGTCATTTCCATTCTCGGCGGAATGGTTGCGCTGGTTTTTCATTTTTATTTCTTTAGAATTATTGTCCGCAGAGAAGCAAAAGAAATCCTTGAATATGAAACCGGTTATCATCTAAGCCAGCAGGAAGTTGGGTTTTTAAACTTAAAAAGAAAGCTCCGCTTAAGCCTTCTTCCTATATTTTTTGCTACATTAATTTTGCTTATTTGCGTGGGATATTTTCAAAGCTCAATGATTGTTCGGGGGATTTATATACAGCATCTTGAGGCATTAAAGAGAGAGATTAAGCGCTCAGCCCGCACTATTAAGTCAGCTCAAGACCAACTGGAAAGATTTGTCAGAATGATGGGAATTTATTCCTTTCTTTCTGACAAAGATGGCAAAGACCCGCTTTCAGGAATTGACCTTGAGCTTCCCTCAAAGCTGATTGAGCTGTTTAAAACTTCAAAAAAAGAACATTTTACCTATCGTTATAATACTCAGGTAAGCCTGCTTGTCTCTCAGCTGGGTGAGATACAGGGGAAAAAGCTGTTTTTAATTATGCTTTATGACTGGGATAAATTTCGCTATCTACAGAATCGGCTTTTGTGGGTGATGGTTCTTGTGGGAGTGGGTATGCTCATTATCACTATTTACATTGCAAGGCTTATTTCTATGGATTTAGAAGGACCTATCTCGCAGATGATGGAGGAGACAGAGAAAATCGCCAGCGGAGATTTAAGTGCTAATTTCAATATTCTCTCTAATGATGAATTGGGCATTTTATCTGCACGGCTTAAATCAATGACACTTAATCTGCGAGAGATTGTGGAGCGGGTTAAAGTAGCGTATCAAAGACTGGATGAGGTTTTGGAGCAGATTTTAAAAAGCTCAGAGATGGTTTCAGAAGGAGCAAAGGAGCAGGTTTCTGTGGTTGAAGAGACGAGCAAAAGCACAGCTCAGGTGAGTCAGACCATAAAAGAAGTCAGTGATAATGTTGAGGTGCTTCACCGCTCGGGTCAGGAGACAATGGAGCGGGCAGAGGAGATGATAAAGCTGGTGGAGGAGGTTGAGGAGAATCTTGAAGAGATGACAAGGGCGGTAGAGGCGAGCTCAAGTTCCATCTATGAAATCAGTGCAAGTATAAAGCAAATAGCTAATAATGTTGAGGAGCTTCATTCTCGTTCAGAGGAGACCAGTCAGGCGGTAATTGAGATGGAGGCAAGCATACGGCAGGTGGCAGAATCAATTAAAAGCTCTCGGGAGCTGGCAGAGCAGATGCGAAAAAGCGCTGAGCAGGGAGTGAATGCGGTTCAAGAGACCATTCAGGGTATAGGCAATATTGAGGATACAGTTAGCGAGGCAAGAAGCGTGATTGAACATTTAGGCAAAAGCACAGAGCAGATAGGAAAGATATTAAAGGTGATAAGAGAAGTTGCCAATCAGACCAATTTGCTGGCGTTAAATGCTGCTATTATTGCTGCTCAGGCAGGTGAGCAGGGGCAGGGGTTTGCTGTGGTTGCTGATGAGATTAAGAATCTGGCAGATAGAGTAGCTAATTCAACTGTTGAAATTGATGAGATAATCAAGCAGGTTCAGCAGGATACGGTTAATGTTATTTCTGTAATGGAAAAGAGCTATGAGCAGGTAGAGAAAGGGGTTAATCTCAGCTATGTTGCAGGGGAGGCGCTGGAGCGGATTATGAAAAATGTTGACCAGTCTTTTAAAATGAGCGAGCAGATTCAGCAGGCAACCCACCAGCAGGTAGAAAATGTGCAAAAAGCCACCAAAGAGATTTCCTCCATAGCAGAACTGATTGAACAGATTACCATAAGCGTTCGTGAGCAGAACAAAGGAGCGGATTTGCTTGCTCAAGCAGGAGAGGAAATCAAGCGGGTGACCGAGTTGGTGCGCTCAAGCTCTGCCCGGGAGGGAGAAGAAGCAAGGAGGGTGCAGGTGGCTATGGAGAATGTGGAGCAGATGATTAAGTTCATTCTTGATTCTCAGCGGGCGCAGGCACAGGCAAGTGAAAGGATTGTGGAGGCAATTAATCGGGTGAAAAACATTGCCATTAAAAATGCAGAGAGTATGAGCAGTCTGGATAAAAACATTGCCATTCTTCACCAGCAGGCGGAGATACTTGCTGGGATATTAAAACAGTTCAGGTTTGGAAAGGAGGAGAAAGTTGAAGGTTAAAGGGCTGGCAGTGGCGCTGGTTGGGCTTGGTTTTATCTTTGCTTCCTCGCAAGCTCCTGATGCCAAGAAGATTTTGGAAAATACCATTCACCGCAAAGGATTTAAGGACATTCACCTGAAAATTAAACTTACCAAAACCAAAGCAGGGGTAAAGAAGCAAATAGAGCTGGATTTGTATCAGAAGCGCTATCCTGAGATGATAGCCACTTTGGTCATTATCCAAAAGCCAGAGCCTGCTCGTGGAATAAGCTTTTTAACTTGGGATTATTTTGACCCAAAAAAGCCAGATAAAAAATGGTATTACCTTCCTGCTATAAACCAATATAAAGCCCTCAATGATGAACAAGGGAAAAGGTATGAAGAGAAGTTTGGTTTTTCAATGGACATTTTTACTATTGACCTTGAACAGGCAGAGCATCATATTCTCGGTGAAGAAAAGCTTAATGCTAGGCTTTGCTATAAAATTGAAAGCATAGCCAAAGACCCAGATAATCCAAAAGGAGCAAGAATTATTACCTGGGTGAATAAAAAGACAGGTTTGGCTGAAAAAATCCAAGCCTATGACAAAACCGGAAAGTTAATTCGCGAGTTTAATCTCCTTGATGAAAAAGCCTTTGACCACTTTTGGCAGGAGATGGCAGGAAAGTATGAAGATTTTGTTAAAAAGCAGGTTCTTGAATTTAAGGTAGTAGGTGTTGAGTTAAATAAGGGCTTAAAAGATGAGCTGTTTTTATCCACCCGTATGAAGAAGCGGGCAGAGCAAATTCAAAAAACAAGATAGTTTTTTAAAATGCCAGATTTTATTGAGCTGGCAGTTGAGGAGATAGTTGAAGAAGAGATTTATAGGCTCAGTTATTTTCGCTCTCCAGAAAAATTAAAAATCTCTATTTCCCAAATTGGTCAAACCCAGCCTCTATTCTGTCGGGAACAAGGAAAGCAAATAAAGTTATTCAGCGGATTTCTCAGAAAAAAAGCCATAGTTGAGCTGGGATTAAAAACCGCCAAAGTAATTTTATGGAATGAGAGCGAACTCACTATGCAACAAGCTTTTAAAATGGCTTTTTTTGAAAATGCTCTAAGCAGAGGATTGAATGTGATTGAGCAGGCAAAAGCGGTTTTAAGCTTTAAAGAGCTGAAAGCAAGTGAAGAAGAGATAAAAGAGCATTTTAAAAAAGCTCATCTTGGCTTAAAGATTTCGCTTATTCAAAAACTTCCTCAAATATTTGAGCTTAATGATGTTTGGAAAAAATACCTTGTGGAGAAAAATTTTAAAGCAAAGGATGCGGAGCTGATTTTGCGTTTTGAAAAGGACGAGCTTGACCAGCTTGAGGTTTTTATTCAGTTAGGTGCGAGCTATAGCCAGTTTCGGCAGTTAGTAGAGATGATTGATGAAATCAAACGAAGAGATTTCTGCTCCGCAGGAGATATTCTTGAGAGAGTTAATTTAAAAAAGATTATTTCGCAGAAAAATTTTTCTTCTGCGGAAAAATTAGCAACGATTATAGATGAGATTAAAAAGATTCGCTATCCTGAGCTTTCAAGGCTTATTTCTCGTCATCAAAAGATTTGCGAGGAGCTTAATCTCCCTGAGGGAGCAAAGCTCAAGCCCACAGATTGGTTTGAAAAGCCAGAGTATGAGCTGGAGCTTAAAATATCTCCCCAAACCCCTGCCAGCGAACAATTTAAAAAGCTTTTGGAAATTTCCCAAAGCCCTGTATGGAAAAAACTTTTTGAATTCAATGAAGATTAAGCGGATTTTTGTAGAAAAGGCGCTGGAAGGAGAAAAAAGAGCAGAAGAGATTATAAACACCTTTTCACCCAAAGAGGTTTTTGTAGTTTCAGATATAAGGCAGGCAAATGCTTATTTTGAGGATTTTCCTGACCCGCTCAAAGAGGGCAAACAGAGCCTTTATCTTGGTTATTTTAAAGGCAGGTTTTTTGAACCCTGCCCCTGCACCAAAGAGTATTTTCGTTGCGGATACTGGATATTAAGCCCAGCAGTGGGATGTGTGTTTGATTGTAGCTATTGCATTTTGCAGGCATATCTTAATGCTTATCCTATCCAGATATATCTCAATTTAGATAAGCTTTTTGATGAGCTTAGGGACTGGGAAGAAAATCATCAAGCGGTTTCTCTTCGCTTAGGAACAGGCGAGCTTGCTGATAGCCTTATGCTAGAGCCCAAGCTTGGCATTGCTCAACCGCTAATTGAGTTCTTTAGAGAAAGAAAAAATTTTATTTTTGAGCTGAAAACCAAATCCAATGAAATTGATTTTTTAAAAGAGCTTGAGCCTGCTGAAAATATCATCATCAGCTGGTCATTAAATCCACCGCCTTATGATGAGGTTGAAGAAAAAGGCACAGCCAGGGTAGAAGAAAGAATTGCCTGCGCCAGTGAATTAGCGGAGCTGGGCTGGCTGGTGGGATTTCATTTTGACCCGATTATCATAAACATTGGACTGGAGCGGTATCTTGATTTGATTGATGCTCTTTTTGAAAAAGTGCCAGCAGAGCGAGTGGCTTGGATTAGCATAGGAGCGCTTCGCTTTCCAGCTAAGCTTAAAACCATCATAACCGAGCGGCACCCAGAAAGCAAAATCCTTTTAGGAGAGATGATTGTGGGCAGAGACAAAAAATTTCGCTATCCAAGACCGATTCGGGAAAGATTTTTCAAGCAGATGATTTCACGCATTCAAAGCCACTCCCGCAGGGTGTTGATTTACCTTTGTATGGAAGACCGCCTTATGTGGGAGAGGCTGTTTGGCATATCAGCAGATATAATTAAAAGCGAGCTTGCCACTCTTCCCAGTCAAAGAAAGCACTTTAAACTGGAATGAACTCCTTTTCCCTCACCTCTATAAGCTTTATAGCCTCGGTTGGGCATTTTATAGCGCAGAGACCGCATCCCATACATTTCTCTGGAATTACCTCTGCCACTTCTTTACCGTTTTTGCTCACCATCTTAAGGGCATTAAAATGACAGCGCTCTATACAAATCTCACAGCCGGTGCATTCTTCTTCAATTATTTTCGCCTGAAATCTGCTCGGGTCGCAGAGCTTTCTTCCTTCTTTGATTAAAAGCGGAAACACCTGACAGCAACATTCACAGCAGTTGCAGATAAAATGAAATCCGCTCGCCTTGTTCATTGTTATATGAACCAGCCCACGCTCCTCACACTCACGCAGGATTTTTTTGGCTTCTTCTTTGGAGATTTCTCTTCCTGTGCCTCTTTCCAGTGTGTATTCAGCTGCCCTTCCTACTTGCAGGCATACTTCTATGGGATTATCACATTTTCTGGCAATGGTTCTACAGGTGCATTTGGTCACTGCTACTTTTGAGCTTTGGTCAATGATTTCTTCCACACTTTCAAAAGCAAGCACCTGATTGCGTGCTTCAACTGACTTTTCAATCGGAATAACCCTGGTCATAGGCTTGGTCATAATCTTTTCCACCACCTTGGAATATTCAGGCCATTCCTCCTCCATATATCTCTGCCAGAGGTCATAAAAAGCCTGCGGTGCCTCTGGCCAGAGAATAGTAGCATCGTGAAATTGACCAATATCTCGGCACATACGATATTTAATTCCTTCAGGCTTTTTGGATTTAAAAACCAACCCCTTTCGGAAAAGCTCATTAAGCATATTTTCTATTTCAGCTTCCTCCCAGCCCAGCTTTTCCTTGATTTCTGGTATGGTTGCGGGTAGGACAAGCAATAGCTGTGCTTCTTTTTCACTCGCGATCATTTTGAAAAGCTCAGGAACAATTTTAGAGCCTTTACAGAAAATCCTTTCCGCTAGCTTTTCATAAATTTCTTCTGCCATAATCCTTCCTCCTTTTTAGCTCCAAGAGATTCTTAAAACCGAATAAGGCTTTTCATCACTCCAGTTGTGTTCTATGATTTCAATCCGCACATCCTTTCCTTGGTTTAGTTCTATTAATCTTTCAAAAGTTCCTATTACCTGATGAGTGTATGCTTCAAAATGAGGAGAGGGATGGTCAGATTGTATTTTAACCTCCGCTTCTTTTGGTCCTGTCTGCCTGACTTCTATACCTTTGAAATCACGCTCATCAAACTGAAACCATTGCTGACGGAATATGGCAAAACGCTTAAGTGCTGATATAGGGTCTTGCCCCTCCAAATTATGATAAAAATTCTTAACAATGTCCTCTCCCACAAACCTTCCCCAAGCACGAGCATTTTCAAGCTTACCGCCACCTATCTCCTGAAAAATAGCATAGCCAGCTCGCTCATAGGTCTCCATCGGATACCAGTTAGAAGGTAAGATTCGGCTGAAAATAATCTCCTTGTCTTCTTCTGTAAGATACCGGTCCCAGTTTCTGTCTTTATTGGCACGAATCAGTCTAGCAATTTCAAGCAAAAGCGTTCCTTTTACTTTACCCATTTTTTGTTATCTCCTTGTAGATGTTCATTATTTGTTGCGCCCGATGATAAAAAAGATGGCGAGATAAAATTTCTTCTCTTTGCTTTTCAACTTCTTTCTCTCTTTTCTGAGGGTTGTTAAGCCACCACCTGATTAAGTCTCTTAGCTCCTCAAAATTTTCATAGCATACAGGCGGGTGAGAATCAAACAGCTCATTTAAGTCTAATTTATAATCAGTAATTAGAAATCCCCCTGCTAAAGGGACATCAAAAACTCGCTGATTTAATGAGGTGCGACACTGCGCCTGATGAAAATTAAGATTAATCTCGCTCGCACAGTAAATCTCTCCTCGCACATCATAATTAACTTTGCCCAGATAAGTTATTCTATCTCCCAACACCTTCCACTCCTCTCCACCAAAAACCGCAACTCTAGCCGGACTGGAACATACCAGCTCCTTTCTCAACTTCTGGTCAGCAAAATAGCAAACCGCAAACTTATAAACCTCTTTAAAATGTTCGTTCAGATTTGAATATATCTTTAAATCTCTTTTTTTTAAAATTTTCTGGGCAAGCTGAAAGCGGTCTTTAGAGAAGTTGTTTCTGGACTCCTCAAAAAGTTCATCTGCAAAATTAAGAATCTTTGGGCAAGATGTTCCCAGCTCTTCAAAAAGCTGATTGTAATATCTTAAACTTCCAAGAAAGCTCACTTTAAATTTCTTTGCTTTCTTTTCAGACCTGATTCTCTCATCACCTGCAAGAGGCAGGTAATAAACTTTATCAAATCCTTTTTCTATTAGCAAGCGAAAATAGGCTTTATCCCAGATAAAAATAATGGAGCGCTCCTTGGGTATAAATTCAGGCTGAAATCCTAAAGGATGGTCTATGAACCAGCACAAATACCAAGCATCAAGCTCACTGCTCACTTCTTCTAATTCCTTTTGAAAAGAATGATTGAGAAGATTATCTATGGTAAAAATTACCTGCGGGCGGATTTTAAAAATCAATTCTCTTACTTCGCTCGGCTTTAAGCGAGAGATATCCAGCACAAAGATATCTTTAGAATGAGCCTGAAAGGATTTTGCCAGCGCCTTAATAATCTTCCCTATAACCAGCCCAGGCTGATATAGCAATGCCCAGCATTCATCTTTTTTCCTTTTTGCTCTCAAATTCACGCGTCTATCTCACCAGGAGAGGAACTGGTTTTAACTAGAAAATATCGGAGAGATTTCTGAGTCTTTTTTTCATAAGGCTCTTTAACAGTGGCTTCAAACTCCTCGGGAGAAAAATTTTCTACCAAAGCAACCATACATCCGCCCCAGCCAGCACCTGCTATTCTTGCTCCTAGCACAGCATCTGTTTTGCTCAAAAGCTCAAAAAGCAAATCTAGCTCATAGATAGAGTTTTCATAATCTCGGGAAGAGCTGTAATAACCCTGATTAAGAAGCTCACCCAAAGATTTATAATCTTTGCTTTTGATAAGCTCTTTTGCCTTTTTCACTCGTTCGTTTTCAGTGATGATATGCCTTACTCGGCGAAAGAGCAGGGGATTAATCTTTCCTTCAATATCTGCAAGGTCTGAGCTGGAAAGTTCGCTTAAGTGCCTAATTTTATATCCGAGCGAGCAGATTTCTTGAAATGCTTTTTCACATTCTTCCCTCCGCTTGGAATATTCGCTTTTTACCAGCTCCCTGCCCACTCCCGAATCAACTACGAGCAACTGCACCTTTTCAAAATCCACCTCAATTCTTTCCGAAGAGAGGCGGTCGCAGTCCAAGAACAAGACAGAATTTTCTCCACCCATATAAATGGTGAACTGGTCAAGTATTCCGCAGGGCATACCCACAAATTTATTTTCCGCATAAAAGCAGATAAAAGCTCTTTCCCAAAGGCTCAGCTGGCAGTTTAAAAAACCAACCACTGCTTCCAAAGTCACTGCCTCTAAGGCAGCGGAGCTGGAAAGATTTGCGCCGATGGGAACATCTCCATAAAAGACCAAATCCATTCCCGAGATTTCTATCCCCCTTTCTTTAAGCTGAGCAATAACCCCTTTAGGATAATTTGCCCAGCTATGAGCAGGGTCAGGAGAGTTCTGCTCAATATTAATTCTTACTTCCATATCAAGGTTGATGGAATAAAGATTTAAAACACCATCATCGCGAAGCCTTGCACCGGCAAAGATTTCCCGGTCAACTGTGGAAGCCAAAATAAGTCCAAAGTTATAATCTGTATGAGAGCCAAGCCAGTCAACTCTTCCTGGTGCTCGGAAGAATCTTATCTCGCCTTCTCCTGCAAATCTCTGCTTTAGCTCTTTTTCAATTTTTTCCAGATATTTGCTTTTGATTTCCTGCATTTTTATTTTTGAATTGCTTCCATAATGGTAATGGTTTTTCCCATTGCGTCGGAGATAAAAGAGGCAAGATTAAGCCGATGATTTGCTCTTAAATCATCAGGGTCGCCGTTGAGAACAATTAGAGGATTAAGCCGGGAGGCTTGCTTGAAATCTGCGATGGCTTCTTTAAAAAGTTTTTCCAGTTTTCTTGCTTTTATCTCACCGCCGAAGTCTTCAAGAATTGCCTCATATACTTTATCCATCGCCTTTGCCACTCCCCGAGCATAAAAGAACCAATTATCTACCTCAAACCAACCAACATCCTGACGAATTAACTGGTAATGAATATCACCCAGTATGCGGGCATATTCACTGAGCAAAAGATAAAGATTATCTGAGCGAGGATAAAACCTCGCTTCTCCTTTTTCCAATCGCTGGCAATATCTTTTTAGTGCCAAAACCCCTTCACGGAATTTACTCTCCGCACTTGGAAACCAGAATTTTTTCGGGTCGTTCCAAAAATCCGCTTCTGCGAGGGCTAGGTCTGGGTCAAACTGGTCAGTGACGCCTGCACGGGCAATCTCGCTTTTTAATATCCGCACCGAATGCCTTACCACCTCAAGCTCTCCCAACTGCTCATATTTGCGATTATGAAAGATTCTTCCAAAGATAAGGTCATTAGGGCGCCAACCGCCAAAGCTTTTTAATTCTGATTCCATAAGCTCGGTTAACGAGCTGACAAAGCTCACTCCCAATGGCTTTTGAGGTTTTTTCTCTGGCTTCTTTTCTTGAGATGCTGGTTTTGGCTTTTCTTTTAATGGCTGTTTTTTAGATTCAGGCTTTTCCTGTTGCGCCTCGCTTTGACGCTTTGCTTGAGCCTTTTCTTCAGTTTCTTTTTGAGATTCTTTTTTGAGCTGAATTTCAGGGATTGGCTTAGGAGCTGACTGCACGGTCTTTTTCTCTTCTTTTACAGAGCTGGTTTTGGCAGAGATAATCTTAAATTCTTTTGCTTGTTCTTTTTCAGTTGTGCTTTGGCAGGAGATAATAAAAAACAGAAAAATACCTGCGAGAAATATACTTTTCTTCATTAACTTCTCCTTAGCTTTAATTTCTTTTTCTTTCTTTGGTAAGATATACTTTAAACAAAGCAAAAAATCAAGGTTTAACGATGGGCGAGATAAAGAGCTTAGAGGAGCTTAAAGAATTAAGAAATCTCTGGCGAAAAGAGGGGAAGAAGCTGGTATTTACCAATGGCTGTTTTGACCTTGTGCATATCGGGCATATTCGTTATTTAAAAAAGGCAAAGGAGCTGGGGGACTACCTTGTTATTGGTCTTAATACAGACCAATCGGTTCGGAGAATTAAAGGCGAAAAAAGACCTATTCTGCCAGAGGACGAGCGGGCAGAGATTCTCTGTTCTTTTTGGTTTGTGGACTATGTGGTGTTTTTTGATGAGGATACGCCTGAGAAGTTAATCAAGGAGATTGAACCGGATGTTCTAGTTAAAGGAGCGGATTGGAAGCTAGAGGAGATAGTGGGAGCAGATTTTGTGCTCAAAAAAGGAGGAGAGGTTAAGCGAATAGAGCTTGAGCAGGGAAAATCTACCACAGCTATAATCAATGAAATTCTCAGGCGCTACTGCCCTGATTTTGGAAAATAGCTCAAGATAAATTTTTCCAGCGGTTCAAATTCCTCTTTCAGTTCCAGATAGTTTAAAAGCCTTTTAAGCCGAGATAGGTCAGATATTCTAAAAAAGCCTTTTTGAAAAGAGATAAATCCTGCCCGAATAAGCTGGGCAAGTATTCGTTTCATCTCCTCAATAGAAAGGTCTGTGCGCATAGCTAGCTGTTCAGGGGTAAGCCGAAGGATGTATCCGCCACCTGATTCTATTCCTTCTTCTTCCACTGCCCTAATCAAGGTGTTTACCAACTTGCTCTCATTATCACGATATAAAAGATTTTCTATATGAATGTCTGCCTCCTGGAGCCTGAGTGCCAGCATCCTTATTATTTTAAGAGCAATACCATAATTGTTCTTAATTAATTGCTCAAATGCCCTTCGGTCAAAACAGAATGCCCGAACTCGGCTTAAAGCTCGGGCACTTTCCTTTCTAGGCTGGTCAAAAAACACGCTCATCTCTCCAAAAATATCGCCAGGACCGAGAATGCTAAGCACTTTCTTTTTTCCCAAAACCATACGATATATTTCAACCTGCCCTTCCTCTATAATGTAAAGATGCTTTCCCTGCTCGCCCTCTTCAAAGATAATTTCACCTGCGGAAAAGCGCACGCCAAAATCTTTCTCTAAACTGGCACGCTGTTCGTATAGGTCTTTTTGGGGGTCAAAGCGAGGGACTTTTTCTTCCCTTTGCTCTAAATCTTTCTGAAAAGTAGGTTTTTCTTTTTCCAAATCTATTACCTGACCCTGCTTTAAGATATAAATATTATAACCTTGAATTTCGCTTATCTCCTGAAAAAGAAGGTCAAAATAGTTGGGCTTGAGGTGAAAGAGATAAATTTCTTTGTCTTTTACATCTGCTTTTTTCAGTTCTTCCTGCAAAAGTGCTGGTGTAAGATGTTTGCTCAAAATAGCTATTTCTTCCATACGATTGGGAAAGCTGACCTCAATGAGTATCAGTTTTAGTTGGTGATGATTTTTGACCTCTTGCCAAAGCTCCTCGCTGGGACCCAAATCCCCGGTATAAAGAATTTCGGTTTTGCCATTTGAAATAAAAAATCCCATCGAACCAATGTGATGGTTTACATAAACAGGCTTCACCAAATAAGAGCCAATTTGATACTCTTTTTTAGGCTCAAGCGGTTTAAAATTCATAAGTCTGCCCAGATTTTCTTTAACCAAAGGAGAGATAAAATCTTCAATTAAAAAGTTTTCCTTTAAAACCTCTAAAGTTTCCTGTGAAGCATAAATTTCAAGGGGATTGGGTATATCAAGATAAAAACGGCTCTCGAGCAAAAAACTGAGACTGTAAATATGGTCAAGATGGGAATGGCTGAGCAAAAGGTATTTTATTTTTGCCTGCTCAGATGCGCTCAAAGAAGCACCAGCGCTACCTGCATCAACCAAAATTTCAGCATCAATTAAAAATCCTGTCAGCTCCTGCCCGGGTATCCTTCCACCTAATGCTCCAAGAATTTTTATCTTCATCAATTAATTTTAGCAAATATCTGGGAAAAGTTTAAGTTTTTATGGGAAAACCTCATAAATGGCAAAGCTGTAAACTTCTTTTATCAAATAACTCGGCATATACATTAGCCTTTTTACATAAGGGTGTTCAACCTCTCCAAATAAAAAAGGCTTTAGATAAGTATTGTAACGGAGGTCTTCTTGTTCAACAAAAATATATTTCACATTTTCTTGCTTTGCATATTTGATTATTTTTTCTGGTGGTGCATAGGGGAAATATACCCGGTTCCAAAAAGGTAATCTTAAATAATAAGTAATAGGTCTTGATATTCCTCGGCACATAAATTTTGTGTCTTTATTTACTTTTCCAGCAAAGTATTTGATTAATTTTGCTTTGGTTTGAAATCCTTTTCTTAACTTATTATCTGGCTTGGAATTAATAAGTGTTGTTAGCTGAAAGGTGAAAAATCCTCCAAGCAGAATGAGAATAATAGTATAGTTAATCCATTTAGCTATTTTTTCTATTTTTAGCTTTCTTATCGCTCGGTTTGTCCAAAACAAAATCTGTTCGGTTCCTTTTGCGCACATAAGAACCATAACAGGAAAAAATGAGTAACAGAACCTCAGCCAAACATTGTAAAGACAAATCCCCAGAATACATAAAGCCAGCCAGAGCCAAATAATCCCTTCTTTATCAATGTCAAAATCAAAGCGGGGACGAATCTAATAAAAAGCAAAACAAAGAGTAGCTCCTGGAAAAATCCTAATCAAAAGCCAGATGAAAGCTTTACCAAAAATAGTCTTTAAGTTTTCAATGTAGTCCTTGAAAATGAGCTTTTGGTGGCTCAAAGCAAATTTAATTAAAGAGTCTTTAATTGCATTTCTGTCTCCTTCTGTATAGATTTTTTGTGCCAAAGTGAACATTCTCCCCTGTTCATCTTTGCGCAATCCATAAAGATTTTCCCTATAGGCATTGGGCGGATGATGAATAAAAAACAAAGTGCGAGATTTGGGATTAATATTAAATTTACCTGTATAGTGATAATAGCTTAGCCAAATGGGCGAGCTGAAAATTAAAAAAATTATTCCACCTGCTAATACAAAACCTATCTTTTTTAAAGTTTGCTCTTGGGAGCGCAGAAAATAAATTAAGCTGAAAATAACCGCAAAGAGCATAACCTCGCTTTTGATTAAATAACTTACTCCAGCAATAGAAATTGCCCATAAATACTGCTTAAAAGATAGCCCGCTTTTGGAAAGCAGATAAAATCCCCAAAGAGCAAAAAATAAATAAACAGGCTCTGCCTCGGTCATAACTCCGGAATTAAGCCAAGAAAACGCCCAGAAAATAGATGCAATAACTCCTACTGTTTTTCCAAAAATTTCCCTTCCAATTAGATAAATGGGAACAGTGCTGGCGCTTGAGAAAATGATGTTTAAAAGAAAGGCACAATTAATCGGCTCAAGTCCTGTTAGCTTATGTGTTAATGCAATAAAAATAGGATAAAGAGGATAATAATGAAAATGCCAAAAATGCCCCCAATCGTGATTTAAAAAGGCACGAGCAATACCTTCATAAAAATAAAGGTCATTGATTCTTAAAGGCGCGAATTTTTTCCACAAAACCAGCTTTAAAGAAATAGAAGCAACAACAAGGCTGGCGAGAAGGATTTTTATCTTAAATTCATTTTTGCTGGTAGAGTTTTGAAAAGAATCTGTTGGACTGTGTCCCACTACCACCAGCTCTCTTCCTCTCCTGCTTTAATTCCTTCAACTTTGATTATCTTCCAAGAGCGCCCTTCCTTTTGTAGCCAAATGGTGGGATATTCTGGAAGACTATTGCTTCCCAAAAGATAAAACATCTTTTTACCACGCTTTGCTCTTACTACCAGCTCAAGGCTTGCCCTTGCCTGATTCTTGGTGAGAATAATGCCTGAAATTTTCATTCTCACTTTTAATTCATCAAGTCCATCAACATACCTTTTAATCAGATTGCAGATAACAAAATAATTATAACCAGCATTGTCTTGATAATGTTTAGATATATGCCTGCATAGCGCTTGTGAATTAAGAGCCTCAGCCTCTGCTTTCATCTGGTTGAAAAGCTCTTTTATTTGCTGGTCATTTGGATGTGAGCAGGAAAAGATAGCTGTAATTAAAAGAACAAAAGTAAGCCATCTGGCAGGGGACATTAGCTTGACTATTCTTCTAACTCAACATTCCAGTAGGCGATGTCAATAAAGTTAAGGAAAGGTAGCCATTCTTTGTAGGCTTTGGGGTCAAATCTTGGTCCGAGATAGGGTGTCCAGCGGGGCTTTTGTGGCTTACGAATCAACTTCATTCCTGCTTCCTCAGGGGTTCTTCCACCTTTCTTGCGATTGCATTCAAGGCAGGAGCAAACCACATTCTCCCAAGTGCTTTTTCCACCACGAGAGCGTGGAATAACATGGTCTATGTTAAGCTCAGACGGCGGAAATCTTCTTCCGCAATATTGACAGGTATATTTATCTCTAAGATAAATATTTTTTCTGCTGAACCTGACCGTGCGTTTGGGAATGCGGTCGTAGGTTAAAAGAACAATCACTTTCGGAATTTTAATTACGCCATTTACCAGACCGATGGCAGGCTCTCCATCTTTTGGCTTAAGCTGTGCCCAGTCATCAAAGCTGAACATTTCAAATTGCTCGTTAATGGCTTTAGCAATGCCCAGATAAAGCATACAAAAAGCCCTTCGTGCCGTGGTGATATGAATCGGCATCCAACTTTTGTTTAGAACTAATACTGCGCTATTGAGCATCTAATTTATTTTACAGATTATCTTATTAGTTGCAACCCCTCTTAATAAATTTTTTATTATGAGCGAATATTTTTGCTTTTAGGTGTGCTTTTTAAAGCTTTGAAGAGGCTGAGCTATTTTTTTCAGTTATTTTGAGAATCAGGGGTTTTTCGCCCAGAAACTCACTGGCAGTAATAAGCCTTTTTTTGAGTTTTTTTGCCAGCTCCCAGACCTCTTTGGTTCTTTGTATATAGTTTGCTTCTCTTAAAAGATGATGGTCATAGATGATTAGCTTTGCTGATGTTTGCTTTAAAATCCTGCACATATTTTCCACGCTTCTGGCTAAATTAATCCGATTGACCATATAGCCAAAAAGATAAGTGGCAGGACCATCAGCGATGATGACACTAGGATTTTCATCAATCACCCATTGGGCATAATCCTCAATAACAGGTCCCTGAAGGTCTGAAGTGTAAAGAACCTTATTGTTCCAGTATTCAACCACCACTCCGATTGTCCAGCCGAGATTGGTATATTCAAGCCCGTGAAACAGGGGCGGGGTAAATTTTATTCGGGTGCGTCCGCATCTTATTTCTTTGCCATCAATAAAAACCAGCTCAAGACCGTTGATATTGGTCTCTTTTATCCAGTCATTTCTTTGCCAGAACTGCACCAGCCTTTTAAATCTTGCTCTTCCTTTTCGCCAGAGCGATTGTTTGCGCTTTGTGTATTCGCCGTAATCTTTACTTTTTGCTAAAGGTAGAGAATCAAGCGGGTCAGAAAATTTCATTCTTTTTGGTGGGATTAGAAGCTTTTTATAATTCACTTCATAAATTTCGCAGAGCTGTTGAATAAATTTTCTCGCCCTTTGCCACTGGGAACGGCAAATCCAAAGGTTGGGATTTTTTATCCAGAGTTTGTTTTTATAAAGCTCGTTTGCTTCTTTGGGAAGGGTGTGATGGTCATAGTGGTAATGGGAAATGAAAATCACATCTGCTTTTCTGCTCGTCTTGATTATCTCCTCAAGCGCTTTTTGGCGAAGAGATTTTTTCTCTTCTTTGCTAAGTGGATAGCTCGGCTGCATTTCCGCGCATCCGGGATCTATTAAGATGCTTATATCAGGTGTGGTAATGAGAACAGAGCTTGATTTAGCTCCCATAGAATCAAACCAGATTAGCTCCGTTGAAATCTTACCTGCTTTTATTTCCCGAGAGGATTTCTTAGCAAAGGAGGTTTTCATAACTTATCTTTGCTGAAAGAGAAGAGGAGATTTTTGGCTAATTAGCTTTTCAATGCTCCAATCTAAACTCACCTTTAAAAGCTCACCATCGCGGTCTTGGAAAATAAGATATCCATTCTTTAAGCCAAAATAAAAAAGGTCTCTGGTTATCTCAACATCTTTTCGGCAATATTCTTCAACAAGGTCAAATTTGCCTTCCTTTACCCAACGAAGGCTATCCAGCCCATTACCGAGCTTTTTAACTTTAAGCGTATGCTCGGCAAGATGAGAAAGGCTAAGCCTTGAGCCCAACCTTTGATATAAATCAAGAAAGATGTCAAAAGTGGGAAGAAGAGAAAAATCAAAATCGCTATAGGCACTGAGAACTTGATAGTCAAATCTGAGTAAATTAAATCCAACAATTAAATCCGCACTCTTCAGCTTCTTTATTAAATCATCAACCTCAGACTCCTGATAAGTGTAAAAACAAGAATCAAGGCTATCCCAAACAACCGCAAGCGCCATTCCCATCAAATGTATATTTCCCCATCCGCCAACTTCTTCTGCACTTCGCTTGGTCTCAAGGTCAAAAATTAAAATTCGTGGCTCTGCAGATTTTTCTTTTGGAGAGGGAGCAGGAGCGGATAAGTCCATATCTGCCCTTTTTCCCTTAGCTTGCTGGACAATTATTGATTTGACATCTCTTTTATCCAAAAGCAGTTTTAAAACTAAAATTGCTCCCTGCTTATCCAGCGGAACATTTCCTGAACCGCATTTAGGAGACTGAATACAAGCAGGACAGCCCGCTTCACAATCGCACGACTCCACCATTTCCAGAGTTCGCTCCAAAAGCTCCTCTAAAACCGTGTAGCATCTCTCAGCCAGACCCACTCCACCAGGATAGCCATCATAGATGAAAATCGCTGGCTTGCCCACCTGCGGATGAAGGGTAATGCTTATCCCGCCCACATCATCTCGGTCGCAGAAAGCAAAAAGCGGAAAAAGCGCAATGGTAGAATGCTCAACCGCATGGATTGCACCCATAAAGTTCATACCACGCTCTAAAACCGCTTTTTCAATAAACTGCTCAATCTCTATCCATAGCCCTGTGGTTTCAAAAACTTGTTCAGGAAGGTCTAGGCGATGAACACTCAGCCTCTCCTGAGTAGCTATATGCTTTTTTTCATAGCCAACCACTCGCTCCCTTACTTTAAGCTCTCCATAATAAGCAATAAAATTCTTGATGGGTCTTTTGGCAATGGTTTTCAAAATTTCTGTCTGCTTTTCTTCCAGCGCCTGCGTGTAATAATTAACCTCTACGGGCTGGACATAAACATTTTTCTTTTCCTCATCCAGCTCAAGAACTTCATATTGCCGACCACGATGAAGATAAATTGCTCCTGGGTGACATTCATTATAAACCCTGTGCCCGTCCACACTTCCCACCACTGCCTTTTTTCCCTTCACTCCCAGTTCAGGGGTGAGGAAAATTGTCCAAGATTCACCAATTGAGCGGATGTCCACATCCAGCTGTGGTCTTCTTCGGCGGGCACGATAGGAGCGGTCAGAGATGAGCTGAACAAGCTTTCCCTCTTGCTTGAGTTCCTCAAAAATTTCTGGATATTTTTCTGGAGAAAAATATTTATCATTTTCAGGGATTGCCAGTTCGCTGGCTGAGCATTCAATATGTGATTTTAAAATCGGCTTGTTCTCTGGGTCAACCACTGCTGATTCATATTCACTGGCAAAAAATGCCTGTGGATGCTTCATAAAATACTGGTCTAAGGCGTTTTGCTGAGCAACAAGAATGATAAGCGATTCTCGGTCTTTCCTTCCAACCCTTCCACCTCTTTGCCAAGTAGCAGTGATGGTTCCCGGATAGCCAACCAGAATGCAAACATCCAGCTCACCAATATCTATGCCCATCTCAAGCGCACTGGTGCTGATCACACCTAAAAGCTCTCCTTCAAATAGCTTCCTCTCTATTTCCCTACGCTCCTCAGGCAAATACCCAGCCCGATAAGCACTGATTTTTGATGCAAGCTCAGGCGAGGACTGTATAACCCAAGTATAAATCAGCTCGGTTATTTTTCTTGCTTTGGTAAAGGCAATGGTTTTTAAGCCCATCTCAACGCATTTTTTAAATAGCCGAGCCGAAACCGTATAAGTGCTTAGCTCAAAAGGATTTAAAAAGATAAAATGCCTTCCTGCCCTGCTCGCTCCGCTTTTATCAATAACCTTAAACTTTCTTCCTGTAAGCCTGTAAGCTAATTCATCTGGATTGGCAATGGTTGCACTGCTGGCGATAATCTGAACCTTTTGCTCATAATGCTCTACCACGCGGAATAGCCTTCTTAAAACCTGAACCAAATGAGAGCCAAACACTCCCCGATAAGTATGAAGCTCATCTAAGACTAGAAATTCTAAGCCTTTTAAAAATTTTTCCCAGTTAGAGTGATAGCTCAAAATGGAGCGGTGAATCATATCAGGATTGGTGATGATTATAGAAGGTGGATTTGCCAGTATTTTTTCTCTCTTGCTTCTGGGCGTATCGCCATCATAAATCTCTGCCCGAATTGTTCCGGCTAGTCCGCTGGCAAAAACCAGCTCTAAAACCGCATTTCTTTGGTCTTGCTCCAAAGCCTTAATAGGAAAGACATAAAGCGCTTTTGTCTTTGACTTTTTAATTATGCGATTGAGCACGGGAAGGTTATAGCAGAGGGTTTTTCCGCTCGCTGTTGGAGTGACAACAATAAAATCCTCTCCTCGCTCACCAAGCTCAAATGCCTTTGCCTGATGAGAGTAAAGCTTATTAATGTTAAGACGCCTCAGTCCGCTGGCAAGCTGAAAATCTAAGTCAGAAGGAAAATCAATCAGCTCTGCTTCTTTTCCAGGAATTTCATAATGATAAACCAGCCAGCGACCAAGCTCAGGGTCTTTTTTTATCCAGTTGATAATCTTTCTCACGCTCATCAGCATTTATTATAACAAGCTCTGGTTTTTGCCCAAGTGGAAAAGGAAAAATTTTATGGAGACATTCCTTCTTCAGGAAGAGGGGTTGTTCCTTGCTCAGGTAATGGAGTTGTGCCGGTCTCAGGA
>CAZQJX010000013.1:0-6913 GCA_964592965.1 uncultured bacterium | reverse complement strand
TTCAGGAAGAGGGGTTGTTCCTTGCTCAGGTAATGGAGTTGTGCCGGTCTCAGGAGCTGGAGATGCACCTGGCTGAGGCTGCGGTTGAATGCTCTCTCCTTGCTTTTCTTCAGGGATTTCCAGAATTGTTTCTGATGGAGCAGGAGCAGGGCTTTGGCTTGGCTGAACTTCCGGCGGTTTTGGCTTTTCTTCTTTAATTTGTTTTTCTTTTTCCTTTTTCTCTTCTGGTGGTATTTGCAGAGGTTTACCAAAGACTCGTTCTTCCAGTTCACTAGGCTCAACCTTTAAAGATGGTGCAAGCTGTTTTTTTACTAGTTTAATAAGGCTCAGGCAATAATTTTTTTGACTGCGGGCAAGGGTGATGCTTTGTCGGTATGTTCCGAGAGATTCTTTTTTAGAGGTATTTTGAAAATTCCAGAGAGCATTTACAGCTCTAAGGTATTGGTCAAGGGAGTTTTTCATCGCGCTTTGGCAGGGACCAAGCCCTGGAGGAGCGGAGCGCTTTTTAATCTTTTCAGAAAACTTTAAAAGCTCACTTCTTACTTCTTGCCATTCTTCCAATGAAAGCTCTTTTCGCTCTAGCGGGAATTCTTGGTCTATGGCGTCAAGAGATTCAAAAATATCTGTGAGGTCTTTTTGATATTGAAGCACCTCAAGGTATTTTTTATCAGCGATACCGAGCGCTTTTTGAGCAGGTTTTTTGGATACAGGCTGAGAAGCTGGCTGAGCCCGAACCGCTCCTTCCTCACTAGATTTTGTTTTCGCCTTTTTGTAAAAGTGATACCCGCTTAACCCTAATGAAAGGATAACAATCAAGCCAAGAACAAAAAGCGGATGAAAGATAATGGGAAGATGTTTTTTTAAGTCAATTTTTTGAGGGATTTCTGCTCCGCATTCAGGGCAGAGCCTTTCGTCCCCTTTAAGTTCAGCTCCGCATTCAGGACATCTTTTCATCAAATTCATTTTAAAAAGCCCAGCCTCAATAATCAAATCTAAAGATTTAACAGGAAAACTTCTTGACTTTAAGAAAAAATAAAGGATAATTTTTTGATTAAATTTTGAAGGGGGTGCAAAAATGAAAGTAACCATTGATGCTGAACTTTGCACAGGGTGTGAGCTTTGTGTGGATACTTGTCCTGAAATTTTTGAAATGGGAGATGATACTGCTCAGGTAAAGGTTGATACCGTTCCTGCTGACCAAGAAGACTGCGTGCGGGAAGCTGCTGAGAACTGCCCGGTTGAAGCTATCCAGATTGAAGAATAAAAAAACCAAAACTTTAAAGATACTGCTTTTTCACCCTTTTACCTATTCGGACAAGTATCTCATAAGAAATAGTTTGAGCAGAGTGGGCAAGTTTCTCCACAGGTAGTTTATCTTCTTTTTCTCTGCCAAAGATTAATACTTTGCTTTTGGGCTTGGCAAGAGGAGCTTTTGATAAATCTAAGATGATTAAGTCCATAGTCACTACGCCAAGCAGAGGTGTTGGATTGCTCTCAGTTAAAAATTCAAAGCCTGGCTTGAGGGAGCGGGGAAGCCCATCTGCATAGCCAATAGGAACAATACCCACTCGGGTTTTTTTCTTAAGCTGGGTTTTTGCTCCATAAGAGATTTTAGAACCAGCAGGAAGCTCTTTAATAAGAACTATTTCGCTGGTCAAGCTCATTACCGGTTCGGGAGCTGGCATATTCACTTTTTGGGGATAAAAAGGGTCTGAGCCATAAAGATAAATCCCCGGTCTGGTCGCATTAAACCTTGCGGAAGGATATCTAATCAATCCAGCACTTCCTGCCAGATGAAAGAATTTAACCCGCGGATATTTCTTTTTTACTGCTTGAACCAGAAGCTGAAAATCCTCAATCTGCTTTTCAGTATATTCCTTTGCAGAAGGCTCTATAGAATCTGCCCAAGAAAGATGGCTTAAAATTCCTTCCAGCTCCAGCCCTTCCATACGCATAATTTCTTCAATTACCGCAGGTGCATCTTCTAAAAGCACCCCCAACCTTCCCATACCAGTATCAACTTTTAGGTGGATTTTAGTTTTTCTTTTTTGCCTTAATGCTTCTTTGTTTAGGTGGTGGGCAGTTTCAATATCACTTATTGCTGGAATAAGTCCAAATCTTACCACTGCCTGCTCTTCTGCGGGAAAGAACCCACTTAAAAGCAAAAAGCGGGCATTGATGCCGTTTTCAATCAGCTCAAGCGCTTCTTCTAGGCAGGCAACACAAAGGGTTTTTACGCCAAGCTCCAAAAGCGCCTGAGAGCACATAACCGCATTATGTCCATAAGCATCTGCTTTAACTACTGGAAAGATTTCAACATCATCTCCAACAAGTTTTTTCAGCTGAAGGTAATTTTTCTTCAAGCGGTCAAGATAAATTTTGGCATAAACTGGACGAGTCATTTTTTAAATTATCTGACCAAAAGATTTTTTAAGCAAATTTTCTTCAGAATGTATTTGGTAGAAGTTAGTGAAATAAATATAATAAGATGAGAAGTTTTGTAAAGGAGTAAGGTTGTGGCAGAGAGCCTAAAGCGGACTCCGCTTTTTTCTGTTTATAAAGATTCTGCTCGGCTGATTGACTTTGCAGGCTGGTTACTGCCTGTATATTTTTCTGGCATAAAAAAGGAGCATCTGGCAGTAAGAGAGCGGGCAGGAATTTTTGATACCAGCCATATGGGAGAAATACTTGTTCGGGGAGAAGATGCGCTTAGCTTTTCTCAGCGCCTTTTTTGCAATGACCTTTCCCGCATCCCTTTTGGCAAGGCACAATATGGAGCTTTTCTTAATCACGAAGCAGGAATTATTGATGATGTCATTGCCTACAAATTTTCTGAGCAGGAAATTCTTTTTTGTGTAAATGCAATAAATATTGAAAAAGACTTTAACTGGCTGGTTGAAAATAAAGCTGGTGATAAAGTGGAGATAATTAATCAATCTGAAGAACTCGCTCAGCTGGCTCTTCAGGGACCTGCTTCTCACAAAATCTTAGAAAAGCTCAACCCCGAGCCTGCTCGCAAATTAGGTGGATTTGAATTTTGCTTTTGTGAACTGGTGGGCGAAAAAGCCCTTGTTTCAAGAACAGGATACACAGGAGAAGATGGATTTGAAATTTTCTTTCCTTCTTCCAAAGTTTCTAGGCTTTGGGAAGCTCTTTTAGAGGCTGGTGAAGAATTTGGGCTTGTGCCCTGCGGACTTGGCGCAAGAGATACCCTCAGGCTGGAAATGGGATATCCGCTTTGGGGAAATGATATTAATGAAGACACCACCCCTATAGAAGCTGGTCTTGGTTGGATTGTTGCTTGGCAAAAAGAGAATTTTATTGGAAAAGAAATTCTTATCAGGCAGAAAAATCTCGGAGTAAGAAAAAAGCGGGTAGGGATTGAAATGAAAGACGGCATTGCCCGAAAAGGATATTTAATTAAAAAGCAAGAAAACACCATTGGAAGAATCACCAGCGGAACCAAAACCCCATCTTTGCAAAAACCTATTGCAATGGGATATGTTGAGGTAGAATATGCAAATATAGGAGAAGAAGTTGAGGTGGAGATAAGAGACAAGGCAAGAAAAGCTCAAATTGTCCAGATGCCCTTTTACAAAAAGGCAGGATAAAAATGGGATACTATTCTCCACATACTGAAAAAGAAATTAATCAGATGCTTGAAGAGATAGGAGTAAAAAGCATTGATGAGCTTTTTTCTCAAATACCTGAGCCATTAAGGCTTAAAGGAGAGCTTGCCCTTGATAAAGGCATTCCAGAGCCTAGGGTAGAAGCTGAGCTTTTTAAGCTGGCAGAAAAAAATGTTCCCTGCAGTCGCATTAAATGTTTTGCTGGCGGAGGAGTGTATTATCATTATGTTCCTCGTGTAGCAGAGTATCTTGTGCAAAGGAGTGAATTTTCCACTGCCTACACTCCCTATCAGCCAGAGGCAAGTCAGGGCACGCTTCAGGCAATTTTTGAATTTCAAACAATGATTTGCCAGCTCACTGGAATGGATGTGGCAAACGCTTCTATGTATGATGGCGGAGAGGCGAGCGCCGAGGCGGTCTTAATGGCGCTAAGAGTGAGCAGAGGTGAGCAGGGTAAAATCCTAATCTCCAAGGGTTTGCATCCTCATTATCAAAGGATTATTCAGACCTATACCCAGCATCTTGATTATGAACGAAAAATCGTTCCTCTCTCAGATTCAGGACAGATTGACCTTGAAGCCATCAGCAAAGAAGATGATGCTCTTTGTTTGGTTGTTCAGCATCCGAATTATTTTGGCGTGCTTGAGCCTATGAATGAAATTAAAAAAGTGGTTGAAGAGAAAGGGATTATTCTTATTGTTGTTGTTTGCGAGGCGCTCAGCCTTGCCATTTTAGAGCCACCAGCAAGCTTTGGTGCAGGAATTGTTTGCGGAGAGGGGCAGAGCTTTGGCATTCGTCCCAGCTGGGGCGGACCTCTTTTGGGATTTTTTGCGTCAAAAATGGACTGGGTGAGAAAGATGCCCGGAAGACTGGTGGGAGAGACCACCGACCGAGAAGGAAGAAGAGGTTATGTTCTCACCCTTGCCACTCGTGAACAGCATATCCGCAGGGCAAAAGCCACTTCTAACATTTGCACCAATCATAGTTTAATGGCTTTGCAGGCTGTTATTTATCTATCGCTTTTAGGAAAAAATGGACTTCGCAAGCTGGCGCTTGTTAACCTTGAGCGCGGGCAGTATTTAAGAAAGAGAATTGAAGCAAGCAGTTCCATTAAGCTCAAGTATAATGCTCCTGTTTTCAATGAGATGCTGGTTGAGCTTGGCATTAGCGGTGAAGAAGCGGTTAAAAAGCTAGCTCAAAAAGGCATACTTGCAGGCGTGCCTCTTTCTCATCATTATCCAGAGCTTAAAAATTATTTGTTGGTCGCCACTACTGAGTTATGCGATAGAAAAGATATTGACCAGCTGGTGGACGAGCTGGAAAGGATAAGCGAGCAGAAATGAGCAGAGATAAAATCTGGAATAAGCGCGGGGCTTTCCCTTGGGAAGAAGAGCTTATTTTTGAAAAATCCCAGCCCGGACAGCAAGGCTGGCAGGTTGTGGATGAAGAGCCCCAGATAAATCCTCCGGATGTTATTCCCAAAGAACTTTTGCGAAAAGAACCTGCCCAACTGCCTGAAGTGGGAGAGGTTGAGGTAGTTCGTCATTTTTCCCGCCTCTCCAGTTGGAACTTCGGGGTTGACCATGGGTTTTATCCGCTCGGCTCCTGCACAATGAAATATAATCCCAAGCTGAATGAATTTTTGGCAGGTCTGGAAGGTTTTGCCCAGCTTCATCCTGAACTTCCAGAAGAACTAGCACAGGGAATGCTTGAGCTTTGGTGGAGATTAGAAGATGCGCTGGTAAAGATTACTGGTATGGATTATGCCACTCTCCAGCCCTGCGCAGGTGCCCAGGGTGAGCTATGCGGAATGCTTTTAATTCGGGCTTATTTTGAAGACCGGGGAGAGAAGCGCTCAAAGGTGCTCATTCCTGATACCGCTCACGGAACCAACCCTGCCAGCGCCACTCTTGCTGGTTTTGATGTGGTGGAAGTGAAAACCGAGCAGGGCATCCTTACTCCTGAGCTTATCAAGCCCCATCTTGACGATAAAGTTTCAGCGCTTATGCTCACCAATCCCAACACTTTGGGTCTGTTTGAAAAGCATATTGCCGAGGTAGCAGAGCTGGTGCATCAGGCAGGCGGATTGGTTTATTGTGATGGTGCTAATCTTAATGCACTTATGGGAATTGCCTTGCCCGCAGATATGGGCGTAGATGTTATGCAACTCAATCTTCATAAGACTTTTTCCACTCCTCACGGCGGTGGTGGTCCCGGCTCTGGTCCTGTGGTGGTTAAGAAAATTCTTGAGCCCTATCTTCCTGTTCCTCGTGTTGTTAAAGATGGAGATAAATATCACTTGGACTGCGCCCGACCAAAATCCATTGGAAGGCTTACTTGCTGGTATGGTAATGTGCTAGTTTGGGTGAAGGCTTTTGCCTATATTTTAAGAATGGGAAGAGATGGTCTTAAGCGGGCAAGCGAGCTTGCGGTTTTAAATGCCAACTATCTTCGGGCAAAGCTTAAAAAATACTATCATATCCCCTATCCTGATATATGTATGCATGAATGTGTTTTTTCTGACCGAGGCTTTCCCAATCAGATAACAACTATGGATATAGCCAAAAGGCTTTTGGATTACGGCTTTCATCCCCCTACCATTTATTTTCCGCTTGTGGTCAAGGGTGCTCTTATGATTGAACCAACAGAAACCGAAAGCAGGCAGAGAATTGACCAGTTTGTAGAGGCACTTGTTCAGATTAAAAAAGAAGCAGAAGAAAATCCCGAGCTGGTCAAAACCGCACCGCATCGCACACCTGTTGCAAGGCTGGATGAGGTTAAAGCAGCAAGACATCCGGTTCTTCGCTGGAAAGGTTCTAGAGAAGAAAAATGACCAAAATTTATCTTGTCCGGCACGGCGAGACCGCCTGGAATCGGGAAAAAGTATTTCGGGGAAGAATTGACCTTGAGCTGAGCGAGCGGGGAAAAGAAGAAGCAAAGGCTTTAGCAGAGGAGCTAAAAAAAGAGCCAATAAAATTTATTTATTCCTCTCCTCTCAAGCGTGCTCTTCAAACTGCCCAGCCTTTAGCAGAAGCATTAGGGCTTGAGGTAAAAATAGAGCCAGGACTCATTGACCTTGATTTTGGTAGCTGGCAAGGAAAATCCTTAGAAGAGGTGAAAAAATCTGACCCAGAAAATTACAGGCTATGGGAAGATGCGCCAGAGAAGCTCAAATTTCCTCAAGGAGAAAGTTTGGCTGAAGCGCGCCAGCGGGCAATGCAGGCACTGGAAAGGATTGCTCAGGCTCATTCTGACCAGTGCGGTGTGGTTGTTAGTCATCGTGT
>CAZQJX010000012.1:0-32948 GCA_964592965.1 uncultured bacterium | reverse complement strand
GCAAAGAGGCGCCCGAGCAAAGTTCCAATACAGCAAGCGCTGATTTTTTTTCAAGCCCTTTCTTTTCGTTCAAATTTTATCCCTGCTCTTTTGTATTTTAATTGCTAAGGGTGGGTTTATTCTTTAAAATATAGCTGATGATAAGGGTAGCGGTTATTGGTGCAACTGGATATACAGGACAGGAGCTGGTTAGGCTTTTATCTGCCCATCCGGAAGCAGAGCTCACCGTCTTAACCAGCAGACAGCATTCAGGCGTGATTTATGGTCATCTTTTCCCAGCTTTCAGGGATTTGGTTGAGCTGAGAATTAGCCCGCTTGATTATGAGCAGGTGGCAGAGCGAGCAGATGTAGCCTTCCTTGCTCTTCCTCATACTGAAAGCCAGCTGGTCGCTAGTGAGCTTTTTGAAAGAAAGGTAAGGGTGATTGACCTGAGTGCGGATTTTCGCTTTCGCAAGGCAAGGGTATATCAGCAGTATTATTCAGAGCATCGCTTTCCGGGATTATTGAGAAAAGCGGTTTACGGTCTTCCTGAAATTTACCGGGAGCAGATAAAAAAGGCACGGCTGGTAGCAAATCCGGGCTGTTATCCTACCAGTGTGATTCTGGCGCTTAAGCCTCTGATGGAAGCTAGATTAATTGAGCCAAAGAACATTATTGTTGATTCTAAATCTGGTCTTTCTGGGGCAGGAAGGAATGCGGTGGTGGATTTCCTTTTCTGCGAGGCAGAGCGCTCGGTGCGTGCCTATAACATTTTTAAACATCGCCATCAGCCGGAGATGGAGCAGGAACTAACAAGACTTTATGGAAAGAAAGTGGAAATAACTTTTGTGCCTCATCTTGTTCCCACCTCACGAGGAATTTTCTCTACCATTTATGTAAAATTTCTACGCAAAGTTTATCCTGCTAATTTAGAGGCTTTGTATCAAAAAACCTATGAAGGTGAAAAATTTGTGAGAGTGCTTCCATTAGGAGAGCTTCCTGATACCTCACGAGTGATGGGCTCTAATTTCTGTGATATAGGCATTAGCCTTTCGCCTGATGGAAAACAAGCAGTGATATGCTCGGCAATTGATAATCTTGTCAAAGGCGCAAGCGGAAACGCTATTCAAAATATGAATATTATGTTTGGATTAGATGAAGAAGCGGGCTTGGTAAACCCGCCCTTAAAACCCTAATCTAGTTTTTTCACTTTAAAAATCACCCAATCTTTTTGGTCATAGATTTTTTCAAAGAACTCAGGATACCTAGATAATTTGCCAGCGGTTTCAGGATGACCAAAGCTCAAAGGATAGGCAGGAAGCCTGTATTGAGGATTGCGATTTATTATAATCCAGCGTGCCTTCCTGATTTTAAGAATCTCTAGAATGCGCTCAAGGGAAGTTTGAGGAGAAAAGAATTCAATTTCCTCTTTCCTTCTTTCATCTTGGTCAGGCACACCAACACCGGGCTTGTGCTGAACCGCAACATAACAGCCAAGATATGCTCCCAATCTAAAGCTGGTAAATATGTCTGAAAAGACCACATCATTGGGTTCAATCAAATTATGCTTTTTCAAGAAAACAAAGGGGGTTGAATCATCTAATAAACTAGCTCTGCTTTCTTTTTTGCAAAGAAAAATCATTTTTCTGAGCATATTTTTGTAAAGGCGTTCTGTGGGAAGGGGATAGATAGCTATGGAGGTAATGATTGCCAGAGCTATTCCTAAAGCTAGCGTTTTTGCTTTTTTTCGGGATTGGTGAGAGGATTTTTCCAGCAAAAATCCTGGAAATAAAAATCCTAAAAGAGCAGTAATTCTCAGGACTCTTCTCAAATATCCGAGACTAAAAAGCTTGGCAAAAAGAGTTGCACTCGCCGGATGAAAGATAAGAGCAACTATGCCTAAAAAAGAGTAAAGCGAAGCCAGCATAGCTTGGCTCATACTTTTTCTTTTCCTTATAAGAGCAAGGCTCACAATTAATGCCAGCCAGAAAAACGGGTGAAAACTCATATTAGGATTAAAAATGCTTCTTTTAAAGGGATTGAGAAAGAAAAGATGAGGAGTTATCAGCGCCCGATAGGGATTTCTACCAAAACTTTCCCATTGTGTATATTTAATCACTTCTGCCCGAAGGTAAATATAGGGAATTGAAACCATAAGACAAAAAGCTATAAGCAAAAAGACATCTTTAACCACGCTTGGAATTTTTTGAGCAGGCTTTTTTGTAAGATAAAGAAAAATAATCAATGGCAAAAATATAAAAACCAAGCTGTAAAAGCTGATGCTATCTAAAGGGAAATGCTGAAAAATAGGCACAAACCAATTTTTAGATTGTTCAAAGCCCTTTTTAAGAATGTAAATAAAACTAAGGCTGAAAGGAGAGATGATAAAAAGCCAGAATAAAATTAAAAGAAATTTTCTCGCTCCTTTATTTTTTTGAAGAGAAATAATCGCCTTTAAGTTTCTTTCTTTTAAAAATTCAGCTAAGCCAAATATGGAAAAGAAAAGATAAAAGGCAAGCCCCCAAAGAGTATGGATGATGCTAACTGCTAAAGAACTTAATCCTACGAAAATTAATAGTGCTATCTTTTTCTCATCAAGATATGCAAATGTTAAACTTAATAGAGCAGGAAAGCATAACAGCCACATACTGTCAGCAGGATAAAAAGTGCTCCTTGCTGTAAATTGCAGTCCTGCATAAATAAGTTGATAAAAATAATAAAAACAAAAGGCAAAAAATCCCGCTCGCCTGCCTAAAACCTTCCTCGCAAAACTGAAAAAAGAAAAGAAGCATAAAGGAATAGTAAGAAAAGCTGAATGGATATAAAGGGGGATTGGGTCAATCCTATTTTTATAAGCAATCAACGACCAAAGAAGTGCCCAGAGATTATAGGAATGAATTGGGTCTGGTGGCGCATCAATGTAGTAATAATGATGAATGTCTGCTTTTTCCCAGACCAGAAATTTTCTCACCTGCGCAATATAATTATACAAATCCCAATCGTGCTCTGGTCCGCGAAAAGCTCCCATAAAAAAGGCAATAAAGCAAGGGGCTATAATTAAACCTAAAACAATCCATTCTTCAGCTTGTAATTTATTTTCCTTGTTCTTTTGAGAGTAATTTTTGCTCAGAGCAACCAGCCAGCTTAAAATCCCTAATCCCAAAAAGCTCCAGAAAATCAGCTCAAGCGAGGATTTCATTATGAAAAAAGCAAGTCCGAAAAGGCTGAAGTAGCCAATGGTAAGAAGAGTGCTCCAGGCGAGCTTGTCCAAAAAATCAGCTTTTTTTGAGATGACCTCTGACCAGAAATAACCCGGCAAGAAGAACAAAGCCAAAAAGCCAAAAAAGATTTTCAAATAAATATTCAGCTGAGCACCAAAGCAAATGGCAAGTTCTATCCCGTAAATAATTATTCCAGCAAGAAGAATATAGATAAATTTAGCGGATTTCATCTTTTTAGCTCTAACATAAGGCTTGGGCTTGGTCAAAAATAGTTGGCTGTAAACTAGCTGTTTTTTTATTGACTTTAGCTAGCTATAATAAAATAAGAAATGCGGATTTTGCTTATAAGACCCAATTCAAAAATCATCGCCACCCCAGTTCCTTTAGGGCTGGGTTATGTAGCGTCTTTTTTGTTAAGTCATCGTCCTCAAGATGAAGTTAAAATCCTAGATGCACGCAATCTACGCCTTAAGCCTAGTAAAGTGGTGGAATTTGCTCAAAGCTATTCTCCTGATTTAATTGGAATTAGCGCCATTAACTTTGAAGCAGACCAAGTGCATATTTTAACCAAGCTACTTAAAAGCGCTCTTCCACAGAGCAAAATTGTTTTGGGCGGTCCGTATCCAACTGCTAATCGTTCTGCCATTTTAGAGCAGGATTCAAACATTGATTATCTGGTTGTCGGAGAAGGAGAAGAGACTTTCCTTGAGCTGATAGCTTCTATTGAGCAAGGTGATGACCCTAAAGAAATTCCCGGTTTATTTTACAGAAAAGACGGTCAGGTGATTTACACTGGCGAGCGAAGCTTTATTCAAAACATAGACGAAATTCCTTTTGATTGGGAGCTTGTTAACCCAAAAAGCTATTTTCGCAGGCGAGGGAGAAATTCAGAAAACATCATCAAATACAGCCATAAGACATTAAGCATCATCACCAGCAGAGGCTGTCCTTTTGGCTGTATCTTCTGTCATAATATTTTCGGAAGAAAGTTTCGGGCACGCAGTCCTGATAAGGTGGTGGAAGAGGTCGCTTATCTTAAAAACACCTATGGGGTTGAGGAGCTGGAGATTATTGATGATTCGTTCAATTTAGACCTAGAGCGTGCCAAAGAAATCTGTCGTGGAATAATCTCTTTAAAGTTGAATCTTCATCTTGCTTTACCAAATGGAATAAGAGGAGATATTGTTGATGAGGAATTTCTTGACCTTTTGAAAAAAGCAGGATTCTACAGAATCGCCTTTGCAGTAGAAAGCGCCAGCCCAAGAATTCAAAAATTAATCAAAAAACGAATTGACTTGGATAAGATAAAATGGGCAATTGAGGAGACTGCTAAAAGGGGAATGATTGCAACAGGCTACTTTATTATGGGCTTTCCTGAAGAAACCGAAGAAGATATAGAAATGACCATAGAATTTGCCTGCAGGAGCAAATTGAATGTAGCAAGTTTTTTCTATCTTAATCCTTTTCCTGGAACCGAGGTTGCGAAAATGGTGGGCGAGAAAATGCTAGTGAATAAGCTTTTCCGTGATTACAGCACAATGACGGTTAATTTAAGCAAAGTAAGCGATGAGGTTTTGCATAGGTTAAACAAACAAGCATATCGCAGGTTTTATTTAAATCCTGAAAGAATATGGAGAACAATAAAAGTTGTTCCTAAAAATATGCGCACTTTAATTAATGCCTTTTTGGTCTTTCAGCTTTTTTTCCGTGATTCAGTTAATCAGTAATTTTACATCTTTAAAATAGCCTGCTAAATTGAAAAATGGTGGACAGACCAGATATACACACCGTAGGCGAGCTGAGAGCCAGCGGTTGGAAAGACCGAAGCATTAAAGAGGAGCTGGCAGAGAACCTTCTTGAAAAAATCCGCAAAAAAGAGGAGCTTTTTCCAGGAATCCTCGGCTATGATGAGACTGTAATTCCTGAGCTAGAAAATGCTATTCTTTCCGGACACGATTTGATTATTCTCGGTGAGCGCGGGCAGGCAAAAAGCAGATTAATCAGGCTTCTTGTTAACTTTCTTGATGAATGGATGCCTGCGGTTGATGGCTGTGAGATAAACGACCATCCCTACCGACCCATTTGCCCTGTTTGTCAGGCAAAAGCAATTGAGCTGGGAGAGCGCCTGCCTATTCGCTGGATTCATCGCTCGGAAAGGTATGGCGAAAAGCTGGCAACTCCTGATGTCTCTATTGCTGATTTAATCGGAGATATTGACCCGATTAAACTGGCAGAGGGTAGGTATCTTTCGGACAAGACCATTATTCATTATGGTCTTCTTCCCCGTTGTAATCGTGGCATTTTTGCCATTAACGAGCTACCTGATTTATCTGAGAAGGTTCAGGTGGGGCTTTTTAATATTTTAGAAGAAAGGGATGTTCAAATTAAGGGCTATAAGTTTCGTCTGCCTTTAGATATTTACATTGTCGCCACAGCTAATCCTGAAGATTATACCAATCGTGGTAAAATCATCACTCCTTTAAAAGACCGCTATGCTTCTCAGGTTCGCACGCATTATCCCCGAGATATTGATACTGAAATTGCTATTGTTGAGCAAGAGGCTCGGGTATTGCTTTTGCCAAAGGAGAAGCTTCGGGTGCCCAAATATATTAAAGAAATAATTGCTGAGATAACCTTTGAGGCAAGAAAAAGCCCAGAGGTAAATCAAGCAAGCGGAGTGTCTGTAAGAATGAGCATTGCCAATTATGAGAACATCATCTCCAATGCGCGCAAGCGTGCTCTTAGGCTGGCAGAGGAGTTTATAGTGCCTCGCTTAACTGACCTTTGTGCCATTTATTCCACCAGCAGAGGAAAAATAGAGCTGGAATACACCGGAGAGGAAAGGGACGAGAGCGAGCTGATTGAGCTTTTTATTGCTCGGGCAATAAAAAAGGTTTTTGACCGATATTTTCAGGTTGAGGAATTTCGTCATCTTGTAGAAGCGTTTGATAAAGGAGCGGTGATGGAAGTTTCCAGTGATTATCCCAGTGAGGAGTATATGGACCTTTATCAACATTTTCCTGAGTTAAAAGATTTTCTTATGAAAAGACTGGGAATTTCTTTAACTTCCGGGGAGCTGGCAAGCGCCTGTGAGTTTATTTTAGAGGGATTGCATCTTAACCATAAACTCAATCGTCAGGCGTTAAAAACAGGGTTTCGCTATCAGCGCAGGTCTTCTTCAAACAAAAAGGGTCCAGATGGAGCGGGGAAGATTTATTTATAAATATTCTCGCTGGGATGGCACCCAGCTTCCAAGGACTGACCTTATTCAGGCTCGGAATCAATTAATAGAAGATTATTTAAATTTTGGTGATTTTCGCTTTGCTTTTAACTGGCAGATTCGTCAGGGAATTCCACCCATTGCTTTTGAAGGATTAAATAACCTAGCGCTTCGTCTTAGAAAGAAAAGGGCAGAGCTTCTATCTCAATTTAATGCTCGGGGATTGGTTGAGCAGTTTAATCAATGGCTAGATGAGATTATTGAAAAGGAGCTTGAAAAAATCAATGAGCTTGAAAGAGAATTAAGCGGAGCTCAGCTCAATCGCTTAAAAGAGCTTTTTGAAAAGGAGTCGTTCTTGCGCAATTTAAAGGGAGGGCTGAGGGAGAGAATTGCTGGGCTGAAAGAGTATAAATTTGAAAGTGAAGAAGCGCAAAGAGAGTTTGAAAATCTTTTGGAATACTTTGAGCAATTAAAAAGATTTATGTTTTCCAGCTTTTTTGCTGGAAACCAAGATATGAGCTTGGAAGAGGCAATGGAGCTGGCGCTGAGTTTGAAAAGGCTTGAGAACTTACTTAAAGCTTTAGAGCGAGGAGAGATATTAAATGTAAACCTTGCTGACCTTGAGGAATTTTTAGGTGAAGAGACAAGGAAAAGCATTGAAAGGCTTTTGGAGTTTATGGAGTTTTTAAAAGAAAGCGGGTTTGTGCTGGAAAGCGGGGCAGAGACTCAGCTGAGCGCAAAAGCTATTAGATTAATAGGTGAGAAGGCGTTGGCAGATATTTTCCAAATGGTCAGCCCTGAGCTTTTGGGAAGGCATAATGCAGATAAGGGGGGAGAGGAGCTGGTTATACCTGACCAAAGCAGACCTTTTCAATTCGGGGACAGGCTTCAGCTTCATCTGGTTCGCACTGTTAAGAATGCGCTGGTAAGAATTTGTCAAGAAGAGGGTTTTTCATCAAAACAAAATTTGATTTCAAAGCTCAGGCTTAATCCAGAGGATTTTGAAGTGGTGGAAAGTGAGTATGAATCTCGTAGCGCTACTGTTTTAATGCTGGATTTATCTTTATCAATGTTTCAGACAGGCAGGTTTTTAGCAGCCAAAAAAGTGGCACTTGCTCTTGAACATCTTATCCGCACCAAATTTCCCCGTGATTATTTTTATTTAATTGGCTTTGCAACTTATGCCCGAATTTTAACGAGAAAGGAACTAATTGAGGCAACCAGCGGGTTAGGAGATGATATTTTTACCAATATTCAGCAGGCGCTTGAGCTGGCAAGAAGGCTTCTTTCTCGGCACAAAAATTTGAGCAGGCAAATAATTTTGATAACAGATGGTCAGCCCACAGCTTTTTTCCGTGAAGGTAAGTTATATATAGAATGGCCATATTTTGGAGTGGCTCCTGAGGCAAATCAAGAGACTTTAAAAGAAGTAAAAAGAGTGACCAGTGCTGGAATAATCATCAACACTTTTATGCTAGACCGAAGCCCGCCTTTAGTAGAATTTGTTGAAGAGCTTACCAGAATTAATCGTGGAAGAGCATTTTTCACCACCCCTGAAAAGCTAGGAAGATATCTTTTAGTGGATTTTCTTGCCAGAAAGAAAAGGATAATTCATTAATGACAGCTAAAGATAACTTTTATTCGCTATAGCCTAGTGCTCTTAATTCTCTTGCATAAATTTCATAATCTCTTGGCGTGTAAAGCACCATTCTTACTTCTTCTATTTCAGGATGTTCTTTAAGATAGTCAATTATGGTTTTGAGAGCAATTTTTGCTGCTTGGTCAATAGGATAACCGTAAGCACCTGTTGATATGCTAGGAAAGGCAACGGTTTTGCAATTTCTTTTACTGGCTTCTTCCAGACTTCTGCGATAGGCGCTGGCAAGTATTTCTGGCTCTCTCTGAGTCCCGCCATACCAAATTGGACCTACTGTATGAATAACATATTTGGCTTTAAGCCTGCCTGCAGTTGTTACTTTAGCATCACCGGGCTCGCAACCGCCGAGTTTTTTGCATTCTTCAAGGATTTGAGGACCGCCTGCACGATGAATAGCACCATCAACCCCACCGCCACCTAAAAGGGTGGGATTAGCAGCATTAACAATGGCATCTACTTCTTCTTTGGTAATATCGCCTTGTTTTAGAACAAGTTTTGAGCTGGCTATTTTCACCTCCATTTTATTCCTCCTTTTGGGGTTGAACCTTGATAATTTCTATATTTCTGATGATTATGGGATTTTTGGGCTTGAAAGGATATGGTCTTCCCTGCGGACCAGTATTGGGAAGAAAGCTTATTTTTCTTGCTACATCCAAGCCATTTACCACCTGACCAAAAACAGTGTATTTTCCATCGCGTTCAGGCATACGGGCAAGGCAGATATAAAACTGACTTCCTGCGCTGTCAGGATGAGTTCCTCGTGCCATACCCACTGTTCCGGGCAGGTGGGGAAGGTTGTTGAATTCTGCCTTAATTGTATAGCCGGGACCGCCTCTCGGGTCACCTTTTGGAGCTCCACCTTGAATCAACTCCCCTGGTATGATGAGGTGGAATTGGCTTAAATCATAAAAATGAGATTCAGCCAGCTTAATAAAGTTTTTACAATGACGAGGAGCTTTTTCAGGGAAAAATTTAATCCAGATGTCTCCATAATCTGTGTGGATTATTGCTCTTAAATTTTTGATTTCATCGGTGGTGAGCTTTTCTATCTCTGGCTCTACAAGCTTCATTAGACATTTAATTGCCTCTGGTCTCAGTCTGCTTTCAGGAAATCGTTTTATGTAGTCTTCATAAGCTTGTTTAGTGTTTTCTTTAAATGCTTTTTGAAAATAGAGAAGGGCAAGGTGACCTTTGGCAGATTGAGCATATTCTCCGTCTGGAAATTTTTTCAAAAAATCTTCAAAAGCTTGGATTGTGTTTTTTTCTTCTGCTTGATGATATGCTTTTTCCTCACTTAATCGGCAGAAAGAGAAAAAAAGGAGAAGAATAAAAATAAATTTTTTCCAATCTCTGCTCATTTTTTCACCACGGTCTTTGAGGAAATTCTGGTTTTTCTGGCGGTTTAGGTGGTGGTTCCACTATTGGTAGATAAGGATTGATTCTTATATCCGTCCATTTCCCTTCTGCTTTGGCATAGGAGCCAAAAAGCGCCTCTTGGAGCTGATTAATCAAAGCTCCGAGCAAAGGAAGTGGCTTGGTAAAAGTAGCTACGGCTTCTAAAGGATATGCTGCCACATAAAGTTTTAATTTTTGCTCCACGAGGTCAACCCACCCAAAGCAATGTGCTTCAATGTTCCAGCTTCTGAGTTCAAGGTCATCAAGATATATGACACCATTTTTGATAATTAGTTTGGTTTTTGCTCGCTCAAAGTCAAGGCTGTATTTTTTTTCATCAATCTTAAAGCCCAAGAATTTAAGTATTCTAACTCCTAGGTTGTATCCGATGAATTTTACATTTTTAATTTTAAGGTCAAAATATCCATTTAAAGATTTTAAATCTAAACTTCCATCGATCAATCTGGCGCTGAGATAGCCAGTTCCACTGGCACGACCATCAACAAAGAAGTCATACCCAAATAGCTCCTTCATTACCTTTCGGAACCGAAAATCCCTAAATTTTCCTTTGAAGTGGATATCAACGATTCTTGCCTGACGAAAATCAACCCAACTGCCTTCATCCTGATATTTGCCGTTGCGGTAATAAAAGGTGAGGGAATCAAATCCCACCACCCTATCTTTAAACTTCCAATTTCCCTTAACCTGCTTTGCACGAAATTGATGATAATTAACTTTAAGACTGGTTAAACTCCCCTGCAACACGATGGTTGTTGGTGGAAGTTTTTCTCCCACTTTTAAAGGAATAGAAGAAGGTTGCGGACGAATAAGAAAGAGTCGGGACAAGTAAAGACGCGTGCCCGTAGTATTAAATTCCAATAAAGGATATCCGGGATAGGTAAAAGAAATAGAGCTTTTCATTGGCATATGAGAGATGGAGAAAAATGAAAGGGGAGAGGTGATTTTCGCTCGGGCAATAGATATTTTCCCTTTAAAATTTTCAACAGGAGCTATTACCATTCCCGGGTCAAATGTTGCTTCTTGAAGAAAAGCGATTCCGTTGTAATCAAGGACTTTTTCTTTTTCGCTTTTTGGATAAGAAAAGCGAAATTCCAGCTCTCCCTTACCGCCAAAATTCATATAATAAGCCTGTTGAGAAAAAAGAAAAGGCGACCAAGTGATTACTGGTTTAAATTGGCTTAAGTCTTTTAGTTTTATTTTTAAATCTCCTTTTAAGCTGTATTTTCCCAATGAGCGGGAGAAGTTAAAGACAAATTTTTCAATAAGGTTTTTTCCCCAATAGGCTTTTTCCGTTTGTAAATTTATTTCTCGGCAATGACTTGAAAAACTTATCTTACCTTTCAGATTAACAGGAACAGATTTTGAACGAGAAGCTTGGGGCGGGAATAAAAAATCAATGCTTATATCACCGGGATTTTCGCCATAGACATTGGAAACCTTTATTTTTAAGCCATCTAGAATTAAGGGAGCTTTAAGCCGAGTTGGAGTGGTAGCTGGGTCAACAAGAACGATGCCGAAATTATCAACATTTACTTGGTCAAGGTTGAAGAATTTAGCCCAGATAGAATCTGCAGATTGGAAATGTATTTGATACTTTGCTTTCCCCCAAATCCTAATTTTGTCTTGACGGGGAGAATATTTAATGGCTTTCCAACTTAAAATAACCGGGAGGTCAGTTAGGTCAAATTCGCCTTTAAATTCTGCTCTGAATTTAATTTTCCCGTTTTCTTTTTTAATTCCAAAAAAAATTTTTTCTATTGGGTTTTCTCCGTAAAAAGCATTGTTAATTTCTATTGAAAAGTAAAAGGGCTTAAAAGAAAACCTTCCTTTTCCTTTAGCAGTGAATATCAAACCATAGCCATCACCATTTGCAAAAAATGGATACTCTGCTTGGGTCCAAAGCGAGAAATTGTGCTTTGATAAATTTTTAAGCTCCAAACTAACATTTCCGAATTCAAGTGGTGCAGGAAGTCTTCTTTTATTGGGACGGAGGTCGTAAATTGTGGCACGGGCGCGATGAATATAAATTCGTGTTGGTTTAAGTAAATCATTGGGGTCTATTTTGACAAAATTTTTTAATCGTTTTATCAGGGGCTTTGGATTTTGATTATTGGAAAAAGAAGAGGGGCTTTTTTTCAAAATATTTTTAAATCTTTTGGTTTCCTGCGGGGATATCTCATAGTAGAATTCTGGCTTGATGAGAATAATCTCTCTGAATTTGACCGCTCGGGCAAAGACCAAACTTTTAAGGTCAAGAACAAATTTTATAGAACTTGCTTTGAATAGTTTTTTTCTAATTCGGTCAGTATCAGGAAAGCTGAGAAAAAGATTTTTTATCTCAAAACCTAGACCGGGATAAATGATAGGGTAGATCAAATCAAAATTGATTTTAAGATTGAGGTTTTTTTCCGCCAGTTGAATAAGTTTTTCTTTATGCCGATTGGGATTGAGCTGAAAAAGAGCATAGATTGAGCCGGTAAAGAGGATAACCATAACTCCTAAAAAAATTGCCCATTTTAAAAGTGTTTTCTTCATTGGTTTTTAATCATTGTGAGTGAATTTTTGGTTGAATTCAATTACAGGCGGTTGGAGATTTTATTCTTCTGCTTTTTTAAGCCATTGGGCAGACTCTTCTGGTGGAACAGGATTGATATAAAACCCGCTTCCATATTCAAACCCTGCCACCCAAATCAATCTGGGGAGAATTTCAAGATGCCAATGATAATAGGGGCAGGGAGATTTTTCAAAAGGAAGATTATGAAGAATGAGGTTGAAATGAGGATAGTTTAAGGTTTTATCTAGTTTAACCATTGCTTTTTTTACTGCCTGCGCAAGTAAAAAGAGGAGCGAGCGGTCACTTTCTTCAAACACTTCTCTGTGCGCTCTAGGCACAACCCACATTTCAAAAGGGAAAATAGGTGCCCAAGGTGCTATTACCAGAAATTCTTCATTTTCATAGATTAATCGGTCTTTATCTTCCAGTTCTTGATAGATAATATCGCAGAAGATACAGCGTTCTTTGTAGCGATAATACTCTCTTGCTCCCCTCAGCTCTTCCTGAATCTGTTTAGGAGCAATAGGGAGGGCAATTAGCTGAGAATGGGGGTGGTCCATCATTGCGCCTGCGCTTATGCCGTAGTTTTTAAAAATAAGCACATATTTAATTCTTCGGTCGTTTTTTAAGTCTTTAATTCGCTGTTGCCAAGCAAAATAAATCTGGGCAAGATGCTCTTCGCTAAGCTCTGAATAGTGCTGATAATGGTTGGGGGTTTCAATAATCACCTCGTGGGCGCCAACACCGCTTATCTTGTCATAATAGCCAATGCCTTCTTTTTCAAGTTTGACCTCAGTGCGAAGAATGGGCTGGCGGTTAGGTATGACCCTTACTTTCCAGCCCTGCTCGTTGGCTTTGCTTTGAGGGTCTCTGATGGCAAAGATTTCCGGCGGAGTAAGAGATTCGTTTCCTGGGCAGAATGGGCATTTAGCTCCTCTACTTTTGGAGTAGCTTTCTGGCTTGAATTCCACCAGAGCCTTTTTTCTTTCAGGGGCTATAATTACCCATTTTCCATCAATAGGGTCTTTTCTGAATTCTGCCATTAGAATTTACCTTAGGCTTGAATTTCTCCTAGAACTTTGGCTGCGGTTTTACGCACATCAGGGTCCGGATGAGAGGTAAGCTCGGTGATGGGGTCAATGGCTTCCTGAGCATTGAGTTTAGCCAGTGATTCAAGAGCTGAAATTACAAGATACTTGTTTTCTCTTTTAAGAAGGGGGATAAGGTGTTTGGCAAGGTTTCGGTTGGGAAAGTTTCCCAGCGCTTCCGCTGCCATTGTTTGAATGGTTATGCTCGGGTCATTGAGCTTTAAAATAAGGGCAGGAAGTGTTTTTGGCTCTCGAAGCTCGCCTAGCACCCGAATGGATGCTGCTCTTATATCTTCATCATCGTCTTCAAGAGCGTGAATAAGAGCAGGCAGGCATTCGTCAGTTCCTAATTTTCCAAGGGCATAGATGGCTTTTAATCTTGTTGCCTTATCTCCTGTCCGGTATTTTTTAAGAAGGGTAGGAAGGTTGCTCATCCCGTCCAGACGCTCCAGCGCCTGAGCAGCCATCTTTCGCACTTCCTCATCCGGGTCTTTTAAAAGCCTGAGCAAAGCCTTGCGTCTTGGGTCTTGAACTTCTTTATCTTTAGAAGAATCGTTATTTACTAAACGGTCCATTTTAATCTACTTTTACCTTTTTGAGTGCTTCTAAAAGCTCTTGAGCGCTTTGAAAACGCTCATTTGGGTCTTTTTGCATACATTTTAAGATAATCCTGTTAAGCTCATCGTCTAGGTCAGGCAGCAAGCTTTTTGCCTCTGGTGGAGGCGTGTGAATATGATGATATACCGCATCTCCGCTTTTAAAAGGGAGTTCACCCGTTACCATTTCAAACATTGTCACGCCTAAGCTATATATATCTGTGCGATGGTCTATCTCTTTTCCAAGTGCTTGCTCCGGGCTCATATAATAAGGAGTTCCACTGGCAATGGTTTGATAGCCCTTAACCTCTTCCAAAACCTTTGCCAGACCAAAATCCATAAGCTTAACCTGCCTGTCCTTTGTCCACATAATGTTTGAGCTTTTAATATCCCTGTGCACCACCTTGCGCTTGTGAGCATAATCCAAAGCACGGCAGACCTGTCCCACAATCAACACTACTGCTTTAACAGGTAATTTTCCCTCACGATTTAAAATCTGTTTGATGGTCTCGCCTTCAATATATTCCATTGCAATATAATAATTTCCTGCCTCTTCTCCAGCATCGTAAACAGTGACGATGTTGGGATGATTTAAGCGAGCTGCGCTCTTGGCTTCTCGGAAAAAGTTACGAAGAGCAGCAGGATGGTCTTTGAGGTTAGAAGGCAAAACCTTATAAGCAACAATGCGGTCAAGAATGGTATCTCTTGCCTTATAAACAATTCCCATACCGCCTCTGCCGATTTCCTCAATAATCTCATATCGCACAGGCTTTTCCACGCTTATACTCGGAACTTCACGAAGGGTTTGGGTTTCTTCTTGGCTGGAAGTAGTGCTCCTTGAGTCAATAACAGTTTTTTGCTGGCGGAGTCGGTTTAATCGGGAATTAACATCTTTATAATCAATATCAACGAGCAGGATTTTTTCATAAATCTCCATTGCCTCTTCAAAATCTCCCAATCTCTCGTTCAGCGTTGCTAGTTCATAAAAATCTTCTAGAGTGGAGCGAGAAGGCTCCTCTCCTTCCACTGCCATTCGGAGAGATTCTCTTGCCAGATTAAGCATACCTTTTTCTTCAAAGATTTTTCCCAAAAGCGAACAAGCTTTGCGATATTCTGGAGAAGTTTTTTCAACCCTCTGTAAGGCTTTAATAGCTCGGTCAAGTAACCCCCTCTGATAAAGACTTAAACCCGCCCGATAATAATCCCCACTCTTTTCATAAAGCTCGCCTGCTCGGGCAGGGTTGCCTGCCTTTTCAAAGCATTCTCCAGCTTTTTTATACTCCCCGGCTTTTTCATAGCTTTCTCCAGCTCTTGCCCAATCTTCAAGCTTTTCCCAAATTTCACCTGCTTTAATATACTCTCCGGCTTTTTCCCAAGCTTGAGCCGAAGCAGATAAATTGCCCAACTGTTCCCAAAGCTCTGCCACCTTTGTCCAATCTTCAGCTTTTTCCAGCTCCTCAATTGCTTCCTTTTGCTTACCTTGACTCAAATAGTATTCAGCACGCAAATGAGAAGCAGATTTTTCATCTCCCAAAATCTCAAGACAGCGGGCTGATTCTAAAAGCTCACCTGCTTTTCGGTATTGCTCACTCGCTTCTTTTAACTTGCCTGCCTGCTCCAGAATTTGGGCAGAAAGTTTAAAAAGATGAGCACGATTCTCAAGCTCAACCGCCTGCTCAATTTTTCCCGCCTTTAAAAACGCTTCTCCACCTCTTTGAGCAAGAGCTCGGTAAAAACTCAATTCCGCTGGGTCAAGCTCTCCTTGAAGCTTTTTTTCAATATCTTCCATTGCCTTTTTTATTGCTTCGCCAGCAAGCTCATATTCTCCTGAAGATAAAAACAGCTCGCTGGCACGACGATATAACCCTGCTTTTAAATACGCCTCTCCTGCTTTCCTTTTGTTCCCAGATTTTTCAAACAGCTCCCCAGCTTTGATAAAATCTCCTAATTGAAAATAAATCTCCCCGGCAGAGGCATAATCTCCTGCTCGCTCAAATAACTCTGCTGACCTTTTAAGCTCTCCTAGACGCTGAAATATCTCTCCTGCCTCTTTTAACTTTCCCGCCCGATAGAAACCCTTACCAGCTCCAAGAAGATGATTGCCCTTTAAATAATATTCCGCTGATTCTAGATACCTTCCCAATTGATAAGCTATATCTCCTGCTAAACGATAATTGCCCTGAGAAATTAGCTGAGAAAGAACCTTAGAAACCCTTTTTTCGTCCCAATCTTTAATCTCGCTTTGCCAATCCTCACTAACAGGTTTTTTCTCAAAGCTCCTTACCAGATAAAAGACAAAAGCAAGCAAAATCAAAGCACCGGAAAGAAAAGGCAAATAATTTTCTATCTGACCTGCTAACTGAAAGATGCTCAATTTTCTGCCTCCTTCCAGCTTTTTAATCTTTTATATCGCTCGTATTCACTATAAATGCATCCGCAATATTGCTGGCGATATAAGCCCATTTCTTTGGATTTCTCTATCCCTTCCTTCCAGCCAGAACGAAAGTCCCGAAATAAAAACTTAACCTTTTGTTCCTGAGCAACAGCTTCTGCCATTTGCTTGATTAATTCTTGATTTTGTTGCTTGGAATAAAGAAGGGTGGAGCAAAAATAATCAAACTTTCCTCTTTTGGCATAACGAGCTGTTTCCAAAAGCCGAAGATAATAACAAATCTGACAGCGCTTCTCTTCACGAAAAGCAACCATCTGCAGCCATTCTTTTAATTTATATTCATCTTTCCAGAGCATTCTTAAATTCATTTTTTCAGCCATCTTTTCAACGCTATCTTTTCTTTTTAAATACTCAAGGTATGGATGAATATTGGGATTATAAAAAAATCCAAAAACCTCAAACCCTTCTTTTCTCAGCGCCTCCACCGGGTAAATAGCACAGGGTCCGCAACAGATATGAAGCAAAACCTTTGCCATTTTTATGGGAAAAAGATTAATATCCCCATTAATAACCAGACAAATAAACTAAATATTGAGACAAAAACCGCGTTTTTAACCGTACTCTCTTTTCTATTCTTCCCCACCATACCAATAATAGAAACCACACCGCTTAAAATTATTCCCACTGCCAAGCTCAAAATAAAAATCTTTGCAAAACTGCCGGGCAGAGTAAAGAAGATAGAAGAATTTATCAGCCAAAGCAGTGGTCCTGCAAATAATGCCAGAAAAACAAGCACAGCCTGCGGATTCCAGAAGCTTTTGAAAATTTGTTGAGCATCTATTTTTTCCTTTTCGCAATAGGGACATTTTCCAGTTCGGTCAAGTAAAGCTCCGCATTCTGGACAGCGAGCTTCTTTTTCTTTGCGTTTAATTTTTGCGTTTTTAAGATTTGCACCGGTTAGGTCTGCTTGATGAAGTTCCACCTCAGCTAGTTCTGCTTCTTCAAGATTAGCATTGGTTAAATCCGCTCCTTTTAGATTTGAATGGTTTAATTTTGCCTGCACCAGCTCCGCTGACTGAAGACGGGCATTTTCCAGATTAGCATATTCAAGATTCGCTTTTTTCAAATTAGCTCCTGTAAAGTTGCAGGAGATAAGTCGGGCGCCGTTCAAAAAGGCGCCTTCTAAATCCGCTTGAGAGAAATTTGCTCCTTGTAGATGAGCATAAGAGAAATCGCTTTTAGTTAGTTTGGCATTTTTAAAATTAGCTTCGTTTAGGTTGGCTCCTTTAAAAATTGCCTCTTCTAAAGATTGATTGGAAAAATTAGCTCTTGGGAAATCTGCGTTTTCAAAATCGGGCTTGACCAAGCTGGCAGAGGAAAAATCTACATTTAAAAAGCGTGCCTTAAAAAAGCTAACCGCAATGATATCGCTCTTGGCAAAGCGGGTTTTGCTGAATTGTGCTTCAGAAAAATCACACCCGATAAAACCAGCTTCTTCAAAATTTGCACCTGAAAGATTGGCTTTTTCAAAAAAACATCTCTGCCATTTGCTTGCTTTGGCAGATACATCAATAAGATTTGCTAAGCTAAGGTCGCTATCTAAAACTATGCTGTTTTCAAAACGAGCGAAACGAAGACGGGCTTTTTGAAATTGACATTTTTCTATTTTGGCTGAAGTAAAATTAGCTCTTTCCAGATGAGCAGAGGTAAAATTTATATTTTTCAGCTCTGCGGAGGTAAAATTAGCCTGTTCCAAATTAGCACCGGAAAAATCTTTATCCTGAATTTTGAATCCAGAAAAATCCACCTCTTTTAAATCCGCTTCTTTTAATTCCAGCTCTGCAAGCTGTTGAAAAGAAAACCTTGCTCCATAAAAGCGAATTTTACTGCCCCGGCATCGGTCAAAATTGGCGCCTGATAAATCCAGCTGGCTAAAATTAGATTCTTCAAGGTCTGATTCTATAAATCCAGCTCCTTCCAAGTCAGAAGCTTGAAAATCCGCCTTTTTAAGATTGGAACGAATAAATGCTGTGCCTGTGAGTTTAGAGGCTTTAAAGTTAGCCTCTACAAACTCGCACTCTTCAAACCGACAGCTATTTAAAATCGCCTGAGAGAAATTTGCTTTAGAAAAATTGCAGCGGAAAAAGCTCAAGCCCTTCCATTCTTTTTCTTTAAGGTCCAGTCCAGAAAAATCTTTTCCTACAATTTTTTCTGCTTTGGCAACCAGCTCTTGTAGTTCTTTTAATTTCTCTTCCATCAAAATAACTTCTCCTGTGTAAGTGGAGTTGGGAATCCAAGATGTTCATAAGTTTTTTTTGTCACTTTTCTACCCCTCGGGGTTCTGGCTAAAAATCCTGCTTTTAATAAATACGGCTCAATTACATCAACGAGCGTATCCACTTCTTCATTGATAGCAGCTGCGATGGAGTCAATTCCTACCGGTCCGCCATCATAATATTCAATTATGGTTTTGAGAAATTTTCTATCCAGCTCATCTAATCCCTCAGAATCAATTCCTTCCATTTCTAGTGCTTCTATGGCAACTTTTTTGGTCACCTTTCCATCTGCTCGCACCTGAGCATAATCTCGCACCCTTCTCAAAAGCCTGTTGGCACAGCGGGGAGTTCCTCTTGAGCGAATTGCCAGCTCCCAAAGCGCATCATCATCTATAACCAGATTTAAAAGCTGAGCGGACCTGCGAATAATCTCTACTAAATCTTCTGGCGGATAAAAATCAAGATGATAGAAAATGCCAAACCTACTTCTTAAAGGCGCACTGATAAGTCCGCTTCTGGTTGTAGCACCTATCAAAGTAAACGGTTTAAGAGAAACATTTATTGCATTAGAATAAATGCCTTTGCCCATAGTTATAGAGACTTTAAATTCTTCCATTGCTGGATAAAGAAATTCTTCTACCACTGTGCTTAGTCTGTGGATTTCATCAATAAATAAAATGTCTCCTTTTTCAAGATTGGTCAGAATGCCTAAAAGGTCTGCTGGTCTGACAAGGGCAGGTCCTGAAGTCACCACCAGCCGAGTCCCCATCTCTCGAGCAATAATATGAGCAAGAGTGGTTTTGCCCAGCCCGGGTGGTCCATAAAGAAGGGTATGCTCTAGAGGCTCTCCTCTGGTTTTAGCTGCTTCTAAGCTCACCCGAAGCTTTTCCACCAGTTCCCGTTGACCCACATATTCATCAAGGGTTTTTGGTCTTAAAGCAAGGTTGAATTGCTCTTCTTCCTTTCCCAAACTTTCCCTGCTCACCAGCCTTTCTACGCTCATCTTCTCACCTCAGCTGTTTTTCTTCCTCGCTCTCTCAGTGCGTCCTGAACCAGCTCCTCGCTAGTGGATATTCCTTTGCTTTTTGCTTTTCTTACCAGTGCTTCTGCTTCTCCTCTTCTTAATCCAAGATTTATTAAAACTTCAATGGCAGTGAGTTCCTCATTGCCCAGCGTTACTCGCGCAGCAGAAGGCTTTTCAGTTAAAAAGCGCTCTACTTGATTCTTAAGCTCCGATATAATTCTTTCTGCGCTTTTCTTTCCCAATCCCGGAAGTTCAGCTAGCATAGAAGCATTTTGGCTGGCAATAATCTCTGCCATTTTTTCTGGCGGGATTTGCATTGCTTTAAGAGCGGTTCTTATTCCCATTCCTGGCACACGAAGTAATTGCTCAAAAAATTCCCGCTCCAGTTCAGAACCAAACCCTATTAATCGTGGAATTGATTGATTGCTTTGAGTATTTTCCAAAAACTCCAAAACAAAGAGTTCTAAAACTTGGTCAAGCTCATTTTGCAGGTCTTTTTCCAAATAGCCAGGAATTAAAACCTCATAGGTGATAAAACCACAGCGAAGCTCAAGCTTGCCACTGTCCACAGAGACCAGTTTTCCGCGAATGCGTGAAATCAATTCCTCTCTCTCCACAGGTGTTTTTGTGCCTGATTGAGATGGCAAATTGCTACTGCTAGCGCATCTGCCACATCCGCAGGCTTGGGAAGTTCTTTTAAACCCAATCTTGCTTTAACACAGCGCTGAACTTGAAGTTTGCTTGCTGAGCCGTTGCCTGTTAATGCCTTTTTAATTCTTTTAGCGCTATAACTAAAAACTTTGATTCCAAGCTCTCCAGCAACAAGAAAAATAATACCCCTTGCATGCCCCATTAAAATAGCAGTGCGTGGATGTTTGTAATGGGAATAAAGGTCTTCTATAGCGATCTCATCAGCTTTGGTCTCTTTGAGGATTTCGCTTACTCCCAAATATATCTCCTTTAGCCTTTCAGAAAGTTCTTGGTTTGCTTTTGCCTTTATAATCCCTGCCTGAACAAGCTCTATTTCTTTTCCATTGGATTCAATCACGCCAAATCCTGTGATTTTCAAGCCTGGGTCAAAGCCAATAACTCTCATCAGCTTTATGCGCTTAGTCTTTGTAGTTCTTCTTCTGCTATATCAAAGTTGGAATAGACATTTTGCACATCATCGTGCTCTTCTAAGGCTTCCATCAATTTAACCATTTGCTCAGCTTCTTTCCCTGATAGCTTGACAGTTGTTTGAGGTATCATAGCTATTTGGGCAAGGGTATATTTTAGACCCTTTTTATCAAAGGCTTCTTTTACTTTTTCAAACTGGTCAGGCTCGCAGATAACTTCCCAAACACTTTCCGAATCCTTTACATCATCAGCTCCTGCTTCTAAAGCAACTTCCATTACCTCGTCTTCACTTACTTCTTTTTTGTCAAATACAATTAGTCCTTTTCGTTGAAACATCCAGCTTACACAGCCAGCCTCTCCAAGGTTGCCACCTGCTCGTGAGAATATTTTGCGAATTTCAGCAGTGGTGCGGTTGCGATTATCAGTCATTGTTTCTACCAAAACAGCTACTCCCCCAGGACCGTAGCCTTCATAAGTAGCCTCCTCATAAGCCACTCCCTCTAGCTCGCCTGTTCCTTTCTTAATGGCAGTGATGATGTTGTCTTTGGGCATATTAGCAGCTTTGGCAGCAGCAATTGCCTGCCTCAGTCTCGGATTAGCGTCAGGGTCTCCTCCTCCTAAACGGGCAGCAACCATAATCTCACGCATAAGTTTTGTAAAAAGTTTGCCTCTTTTAGCATCTTCTTTGCTCTTTTTATGCTTTATAGAATGCCACTTAGAGTGCCCAGACATACTTTATCCTCCCTGTGTTTTTTATTCATTTTATCACACCCAAAAGGGGTTTGCAAAGTTTATAAAAAGCTTATTTCTGCTATCTCAGGCTAATGACATAGTTTTTTTCTTTAACATTCCAGCCTTTAATTTTAAGGAGCAAAGACGAATTTTTAAGCTCTTTTTGCCAAAAACGAGCAGAGATATTTCTTTTTTCTCCGGGAAGAAGGGAGATGTAATTTTCTTTCCAGAAAACAGGCAAAATTTCTTTTTGGTTTTGGCGGTTATACAGGCTGAGCCTGAGCATAAAAGCTAAATTGGGCGAGATATTTTCCAGAGCGATTTTTACCTCTGCCCACTGGTTTTTTATTTTTAATTCTCCCTTTGCTTTTATCTGGGCTGGGGCAAGGTTTTGAAGCATTTTCAGGTCAGCATATTGTGAAATAGGGGTATAATACCATTGAGATAGAGGCCAGCGCAGTTTATCCTCTCTTTTGCTCAGCCAGTAGAAATTTCTGCTTATTATGTTTCCTTTTCCATCTTTTAAATGCAAGCTGATAAAGTAAGTTTCAGAGAGGTTATCAATTTGAGGAATTTTTACCACTTTCACAATTGAGTTAGGCGCTAAATTTACCGTTTTTGAGCTGGAAAATTTTTTATTCATATCAAAATTATATATCTCAACTTTTGCAGTAAGATTAGAGAAGGATTTTTCAAGCGCATTTGCTATCCAAGCAGAGTGGTCATCATACGCGTAAAGAATATGAACAGGCTCACAGGCTTTTTGCGTGCCATAAAATCCACCTACGGGTCGCAGGTAATAATCATAAAGATGCCAAATCATACTTGTCCAGGCATCATTAAGCATCCATTGAATCACTCCTGTTGAGGTGAATTTGTTTCTGCGATAGGCTTCAAACATTGCCCGCTGGGCTTCATAAGTCATTGCTTGGGCTTTTCTTTCATAGTCCTCAAGGTCTTTAGCAGGACCGTATCTTTTCTCAAGGGCTTTATTAAAAACTTTAAGATTCCCAAACATTCCCCTTCCGCAATGATAGTTCCAGTATTGGTCAGGTGGCCAGAGGTGCTCAGGAGGGAGAAACATTTTTAAACTTTCAATCACGGGCGGGGCAGGTCCTGGGCTGGTCTCGGTGTTAAATCCGAATGCTCCGCCTCTTTTTTTATCTTCATACCAGTAAACAGGTGGGACATATTCATAAGGACCTGTCATTTTCAGACCTGTCTTTCCTGTAAGAACTGTTGGCTTGGAAGTGGCAGAAGATTGATAAGGGTTTTGCCATCTGCACTTTTTAAGCACCTCAATATACATTTTTTCCACATCTGGTGGAGGTGGATTATCGCTTCCATACCAAAAGCTGAGTATGCAGGGATGAGAGCGAAGGCGCTTGATTTGGTCAGTCATTGATGCCTTTGCAACTATATAATCCTCATCATCCCATTTGTTCCACCATTCCCACTGATGGCAACAGCACCAGCCAGCAATAACCAAAATGCCCTGCTCATCGCAAAGGTCGTAAAACAGGTCTGATTCCAGCTTTCCTTCTAAGCGAATAGTATTTAAATGCATATTTTTAACATAAAGGATTTGCGCTTTAAGGCGCTCGGGATTAAAGCGGAGAAGCATATCAGGCGCCCAGCCAGCTCCTTTAACCAGAATCTTTTTGCCATTGACTTTAAAGAGCCTGTATCCTTCGGGAGTGAGCTCAGATTCTATTTTTCTTATTCCAAAGCGAATGGATGTCTGGTCTGAAATCTTGCCACCATATTTAAACCAAAGCTTAAGAGAGTAAAGATAAGGTTTGCCTAGCTCATAAGGCCACCACAATTTGGGATTGAATATGTTTAGCTGAGGGTATTTTTCAGGAGTAAAGGCAATTTCTTTTCTTTCTTCTGCTTTAAGTGAAATTTTTTGTGAAAAGGTTATTTTGCCAATCTCTCCATAAAGAATTCCGTTTATCTCTTTATCTGAAGCATTTATAAGCTCGGCAATTACTGTAAGATGAGCTTTTTTAAGAGAGGGAAGCTCAAGCTCTGTTATCACATAAGGATGACGAATTGCCACAGGTCCGCTGGCAGAAAGATAGACTTCTTTCCAGATGCCCATATTTCTATCTGGTGGCGACGGGTTCCAGTCAACCCAGGTTAAGGCAAGGTCGTGGTGCTTGGGTGGAAAGACCTCAACTGCAAGAACATTTTTACCTTCAAAATTTATCCATTTGCTTACTTCAAACTCAAATAAGCGATATGTTCCTGCTACTTGGCTGGAATTAGCAATCTTTTTTCCATTGAGCCAGATATCAGCACGGAAATTTATGCCGTTAAAATGAAGCCATATTTTCTTTCCCTTCCAGTTTTTGGGAATTTCAAACTCTTTCCAATACCACCAAGAATTGCGGAAGGGGCTAAAAGGTGGCATAGGAAGCATAGAGATGTCAAGACCAACTGGCCAGTTGCCAGGAATTTTATGCAGGTTCATTCCAAAATACGGGTCAGGATAAACTTTGTTTTTGACTAAAACCGCAAGCACTGTTGCAGGTAGGTGAGCCAAATACCAACCTGTGGGCTGGTAATTTGCAGTAGATATAACTTCTCCTTTTTCTTTTACAAGCGAAGAAGATTGGACCTTCCAATCCTCTGCAAGAAGAATTTTAGACTGAAAAGAATTTCCCATAGCAAATTCAGAACAAAAAAACAAGCTGAAGACTGCTAAAATAATAATTTTAGAACTTTTAAGCATTTTTCTTCCTCCTTTTTGGGCTGGTTAATTTTATATCAAGCGGGTTTGGTTTTTGCAATAGATTTCTATAATTGAGATAATGTTTAAAAAAAATGGATTAAAAAGATGATTTTTGAACTAACCGAATCGCAGAGGATTTTAAAGGATACTTTATCAAGATTTTGTCAGGACAAGCTTGCCCCAGTTGCAGAAGAAATAGACCGCAAGGATGAATTTCCAGACTGGCTTTGGAGCTCTTTAGCAGAATTGGGCTTGCTTGGATTAACTATTCCTGAAGAATACGGCGGGGCAGGAGCAGATATTTTAAGCGCTGTAATTGTAATGGAAGAGCTTTCTAAGGTCAGCCCTGCTGTGGCTCTCTCTTGGATGGCACATACTATTCTTTGCGCTCATAATCTTTATGTGCACTCAAATCCTTCCCAGCGGGAAAAATACCTGCCAGATTTATGCGCTGGCAAAAAAATAGGTGCAATGGCTCTTACTGAACCCGAAGCGGGCTCTGATGCAGTGGGAATTAGAACCACCGCCATTAAAAAAGGAGATGTTTATATCTTAAACGGCACCAAAACCTTTATAACTAATGCACCAATCGCAGACATCTTCTTGCTTTATGCTAAAACAGATAAAGAAAAAGGGGCAAAAGGAATTACCGCCTTTATTGTTGAGCGAACCTTTCCTGGATTTTCTGCTGGAAAAAAATTAGAAAAAATGGGGCACAGAGGCTCACCAACTGGAGAGCTAGTAATGGAAGATTGTCAGGTGCCAAAAGAAAATGTGGTTTTTGGTGAGAACAAAGGAATTGCAGTAATGATGGACGGGCTGGATATTGAAAGGACAGTAATTGCGGGCGGAGCGCTGGGAGTGGCACAAGCTGCCTTGGATTATTCTATTCAATATGCGCGTGAAAGGAAGCAATTTGGCGAGCCAATAGGAAAATTTCAGTTCATTCAGGATAAAATTGCAAGAATGTATGCTCAGCTTGAATCCTCAAGGCTTTTGGTTTATAAATCAGCAGTGGTTGCAGATAGGTCAGAGAGAGGGGGCAAGGGCACTGAGCTTCATAGATTAAGCGCATCTGCTGCTTACTGGGCGAGTGAGGTTGCTGTGCAGGCTTCTTTAGAAGCTATCCAGATTTTTGGCGGATATGGATATACGCTTGAATATCCAGTTAATCGTCTTCTTAGAGATGCTAAACTTTATACGATTGGTGCGGGCACAAATGAAATAAGAAAGATGATTATCGCTAGAGAACTGCTGGGATTTTAACAAAAAACTTGCAAATTTCGCCTTATTAGGCTATATAATAAAAAAACTTTTTCAGGAGGTGAAAAAAAATGAATGAGGCAGTAATCGTTGATGCTATTAGGACCCCGATAGGAAGAGCTCATAAGGAAAAAGGCTGGCTTCGCACTTTAAAATCTCCTGATTTATTGAAGGTTCTTTTGGAGGCTATTTTTCAGCGTAATCCTCAAATTAAGCCAGGAGACCTTGATGGATTTTACATTGGATGTGCCAATCAAACCGCGAGTCAGCATGGTATTGCTCGTTTAACTTGGTTGGGAATGGGATATCCGGACCATGTGCCAGGCATTTCTGTAGAGATGCAATGTGCAAGTGCGATGGCTGCTATTCACATTTGTGCCAATTATATTCAAACCGGATTCGGCGATATTTATGTTGTTGGTGGTGTTGAAGATATGCTTCATATCCCAATGGGATACAATGTTGAATTCTGGCCAGAAATTGCCAAGCATTATAATCCTATGGAGCTTCCTATGGGAATGACTGCTGAAAAGGTCGCAAGGGTTTATAAAATTAGCCGAGAAGAAATGGATAAGTTTGGCTATGAAAGTCATATGAAGGCAGTAAAAGCTTGGAATGAGGGTAAATTTAAAGATGAGGTGATTCCGATAGAGGTCACCTATGAAGATGGCACCAAAAAAGTAATTGACAGAGACCAAGGACCTCGTCCTGATACTTCTTTGGAAAAAATGGCTCAGCTTAAGCCTGCTTTCCTTCCACCTGAGCAGAGTATGGGAGTTACTGCTGGTAATTCTTCTCCGCTTAATCAGGGTGCTGCGCTTCTTCTCCTTATGAACCGCAAGGTAGCGGATAAATTGGGAATGAGTTATCATCTCCGCTATGTTGCCGGTGCACAGGCAGGGTGCGACCCAACAATGATGGGCTTAGGTCCTATTTTTGCCACCAGAAAAGTTTTAGAAAAAACTGGTCTTACCATTGATGATATTGATGTGGTTGAGCTCAATGAGGCTTTTGCCAGTCAGTCCCTTGCCTGCATTAGGGAGCTGGGCATTCCCAGAGAAAAAGTTAATCTTTGGGGCGGTGCCATTGCTATTGGACATCCACTGGGATGCTCTGGCGCAAGAATTACCGTTACTTTAAATAGCATTATGAAAACCGACAAAAAAGATGCAAAATACGGGCTCGCTACACTTTGCGTGGGATTTGGTCAAGGAGCTGCAACTATCTGGGAGCGGGTGCAGTAAACTTAAAGCCAAAAATAAAAGGGGCGGTTGCTTAACAACCGCCCCTTTTATTTTTTCAAAGGATTATTTTTGTTTTTTGAACAGAAGTTTAAAATTTTTATTTTGCCTCTCCAATCGGAAGGACAGTTTTTCCATAAGTCTCGTTCAGAACCTCTGCTAGAGCAAGATACCAGGCACTTGCTCCGCAAATAATTCCTTCCCAGCCGGCAATTTGTTTGATAATGCTACTGCCAAGAGCATCTCCCAGAGCTAGGAGCCAGAAAAGCACAGTTAAGGAAAGAAACACGAATTGAAGAACACGATTTGATTTAAGGGTGCCAAAAAACATTCCGAAAGTGAAAAGCCCCCAACAGAAAAGATATGCGGTCATTGCCTCTTTTGATGGAGCTACCTTCCACCAGCCCATTTTCGGAAGAACAAGAAGAAAAACCAAAGTTTCCCAAAAGAGCCCATAGGAGCAAAATGCAAGAGTGCCAAAGGTGTTTCCTTTTCTAAATTCCATAATTCCCGCTATGATTTGAGCAATGCCTCCATAGAAGATGCCCATTGCTAATATCATCGTATCCAGCTGATATAAACCTGCATTGTGGAGGTTGAGTAAAACCGTGGTCATACCAAAACCAGCAAGACCTAAAGGAGCAGGATTAGATAAACTTCCATTGTTCATACTACACCTCCCTTAATTAGTTTTTTGATTTTTCAACAGAGATGATAAAAGGCTGGAGAAAATTACCGAGATGTAGCTAACTGAGGCATAAAGATTTTAGCAGGCTTTTCAGAAGAATCAAACCTTGGGTTTTGAAAGCGAGTTTAAATTTGCTAAAATTAAAAACAAGTGAAGTCAAGAAAGAACATATATATTTGGGGATTGGGTTTAATTATTTTCTTTTTATCTGGTTTTAAATTTTTTGAAAAAACAAAATACATTTGGCGAGATGGAGAGTTTAGTTATGTAAAGTTAGAAAATGTAGATAAAAGTATCAGCGGAATTAAACACCCTTATGAAATTTCCCCAGAAGTTCTTGAGAAGATTTTACTATCAATTTACTATGAGCGGGTTTGGTTGAATATTCCTTTTAGCAGGGGCAAGGCAAAGCAGTATCAGCTTTTTCTTCCTGAAGAAGCAAAAACCCTTGCTTCTCATTTATCGGAGGGATTTAAAAAGGCAAACAGCAGGCAATGGCTTAATTTTTCCCTAGAATGTAAGCGAGGAAAAATTCTCGTAGGTTCTGTTCGTATAACCGATGGCATTGCTTTTATTAAAGATGGTGAGCTTAATTTGGTTTTTCGCAACATTGCTGAAAAGCTGGGAGTAGATGAAAACATAAACACATCCAATCCCCTTAAATACTATCCGAATTCCAGCAGATTAGTTGCAAAAGAAGGGCAGAGGCTGGCGAAAAATAAAAAAGGTAAGCCTCGTGATAATTGGTTAATTATTGAATTAAATTACTTTCAGAAAAAAGCTTCAGCTAAAGAAAAAGAAATTGAAAAACAAAAGCCACCTTCCACCCAAAAAGAAAAATCCATTAAAGAAAGACTATTAAAGTTGCGTGAGCTTTATGAAGAGGGATTAATCACTGAAGAAGAATATAAAAAGAAGCGTCAGGAAATATTAGATGAATTGTGATGCTGTCCAAACCATCATCTGCCAAACTTTCTGTTTTCTCCAATTTATTTTTAACCCTGCTTGACCAGCGAGCAGAACCTGAAATTGAAGCTCAGGTCAAAAAATTAATTGAGGATTTTTGCGGAGAGGAATGTGGCTATCATAAACTTCGCACCAGACAGGCAGGAGCAAGGGTTTATATTGATTTTCATCTTCAGTTTTTTCCAGAAACTCCCATAGATAAGGCGCATCAGCTCAGTCATCAATTAAAGGAAAATTTGGAAAAGAAAATTCCCGGCTCAGAAGTAATTATCCATTTGGAACCGATAAAAGAAAAAGAGAGAATTTTTAATTGACATAGCCCAGCGAAAAATTAAAATTTTAGCTAATGGCTGAGAACTATAGAGCATTTTTAGTTGTCAATCCTAATTCTTCAGGTGGAAGAACAGGCAAGGTCTGGCCTCAGATAAAAGAGCTTGCTCAAAAAGTTTTAAAAGAGTTTGATTTTGCGCTTACCGAGGGAGTGGGGCATGCAACCGAGCTTGCCCGCTCTGCCCTTAAGCAAGGCTATGAGATGATTGTCAGTGTTGGTGGAGATGGCACTAATAATGAAGTGGTAAATGGCTTTTTTGAGAACGGTGAGCTTATTAATCCAGAAGCGGTTTTTGCTGTGGTTTGTTCGGGCACAGGTTCTGACTTTATCAAGACCGCTGGCATTCCTAGGGATTTTCGGCAATCAATTCCAATGCTTGCAGGCAAAAATTTCCGAATGATTGATATTGGCTGGATGGAGCATATTGACCATTCAGGAAAAAGGGTGGAACGATATTTTATAAACATAGCCAGCTTTGGTGTAGGTGGAGCGGTTGATGATTTGGTCAATAGGTCTAAAAAGCTTTTTGGTGGAAAGGTAGCATTTTTATGGGCATCTTTTCGTGCCGGGCTTTTTTATCAGAATCAGCCTGTTGAGCTGGTGATAGACGGAAAGAATCTTGAGCGAAAAATATTTAATCTTGCGGTTGCCAACGGAAGGTTCTTTGGCGCAGGAATGATGGTTGCGCCTATGGCAGAGCTGGATGATGGAATTTTTGAAGTGGTTATCTTGGGCGACCTTGCCATCTCCGAACGCTTAAAATTAAGCCGACTTATTTATGAAGGCAAGCATTTAGATATGCCGAAAATAGAGCATTTTCAGGCAAAAGAACTAGTGGCAAAAAGTGCTGAAAAAGTGCTTTTGGATGTTGATGGCGAAGCTCCAGGCTCGCTTCCTGCCCGTTTTAAAATTTTACCTAAAATCCTCAGGCTTAAAATAGCAGGATAAATGAGAGCAGTTATCCAAAGAGTGAGCTCTGCCCAAGTGCGGATAGAGGGAGAAGTTGTGGGAGAAATTGGAAAGGGCTTTTTGGTTCTGCTTGCCGTAGGAAAAGAAGATTCAGAAAAAGATGCAGACTGGCTAGCAGAAAAAATTGTGGGATTAAGAGTTTTTGAGGACGAGCAAGGGAAATTAAACCTTTCCCTTAAAGATGTTGGCGGAGAGATTTTAATTGTTAGCCAGTTCACACTTTATGGAGATTGCCGAAAAGGAAGGCGTCCCAGCTTTGACCAATCCGCTCCACCAGAGCTGGCAGAAAGGCTTTATAATTATTTCGTAGAAAAAGTGAAAGAAAAAGGCGTGAAAGTAGCAACTGGAAGGTTTCAGGCTTTTATGGAGGTTGAGCTGGTCAACAGCGGTCCGGTCACGCTTATTATTGATTCTCAAAAATAAATTGACAATTTGAAAATTATTCACTATATTAAATTTTAAATAATATTCCTTCCCTTTTTGTCCCCCCGGGAAGCGAAATTTTGATATAGGTTTCCTTTTTCATTAACTATTTTGCTTAAAGGAGGAAAATATGAGGTCTTTAAAGTTATTTTTAGCAGGCATTGTGTTGGCATTAGCTGTTTTGTTTTCAACTAATTGTGGAGATAGCTCCAGTGGCGATAGCGGTTCTACCAAGCACTGCACTGATTTTGATTATCCTTTATGGTGCCCTGATGCTGGAGTTTGTTGTCCGCGTGGAAAACCTGTTTATTGCGATGGTATGTGCTATGAACAGGACCCTGGCGGTTGCACTTTTATAGATAGATGCTATGAAGAATGATTCTTTTTAGGAGATTTTTTATCCTGCAATGATAAGAGCTTGCTTTTTAGCTCTCTTAATTTTTCTATGCGTTTTTTAATCTCAGCTTCAGCTCCCAGCTCACCAGGCTGGAAAAATATTTTGTTTTTTAATTCCGCGGGAAGATAATTTTCCGGAACATAATGCTCTGGGTAATCGTGGGGGTATTTATAATCTTTGCCGTATCCAAGTCTTTCCATAAGAGGAGTTTCTGGATTGCGAAGATGCAATGGCACAGACAAAGCACCTGTTTCTGCTATTATTTGCTTAGCTTGCTTTAATGCTTTATAAGCAGAATTGCTTTTAGGAGCACTGGCTAGATATATACAGGTTTCTGCCATCGGAATCAGTGCTTCAGGAAGACCAACATATTCAAGCGCCTGTGCGCAGGCAGTAGCTAAAACCAAAGCATTGGGGTCTGCAAGCCCTATATCTTCACTGGCAGATATAATCATTCTTCGGCAGATAAACCTTGGGTCTTCTCCTGCTTCTATCATTCTCATCATCCAGTAAAGCGCTGCATCAGGGTCAGAACCACGAATGGATTTAATAAAAGCACTGGCAAGATTGTAATGTTCCTCACCAGTTTTATCGTAAAGCAGGGTTCTACTGGTAAGAGCTTCTTCTGCGTGTTCTATTTTTATCTTTTTGCTTTTTTCTGCTCGGGCAAGCTCATCCGCCAGCTCCAAAGCATTAAGTGCCCTTCTCGCATCGCCCTCACATAAGCGGGCAAGATAGTCAGTTACTTTTTCTTCAACCTCTAAAGGAGTTTTTTGTGCAAAAAGCCCCCGCTCAGTATCTTCTATTGCCCTCCTGAGAATAACTTTTATTTCTTTTTCAGAAAGGCGATTCAGCACACAAACCCTGCATCTGCTAAGCAACGGCGGAATCACCTCAAAACTGGGATTTTCAGTGGTTGCGCCAATCAGGATAATCTTGCCTTTTTCAACATAAGGAAGAAAAGCATCCTGCTGAGCCTTGTTCCAGCGATGAATCTCATCAACAAAAAGCACGGTTTGCTTTTTTAAAGAACGCCTTACTTTTTCCGCTTCTTTTAAAGCAGAACGAAGCTCAGCTAAACCACTGAGAACCGCAGAAAAGCTGATGAAATGCGCTCCACTCGCCTCGCAGAGAATTCTCGCCAAAGTGGTCTTTCCTGACCCCGGCGGTCCCCATAAAATAAGGCTGATTATTTTTTTCTGCTCCGCAAGCCTTCTTAAAAGCCTTCCCTCTCCAACCAGATGCTCCTGCCCAACAAACTCACTGAGTTCGCAGGGGCGCATCCGCTCAGCCAGCGGAGCAAATTCAAGCTCTTTTTCCTTTGTCTTTTCTTTCTGATTAATGAACAAGTCTTCCATTTTTTCAAATCATAGCACATCGTAATTTTGCTAACAAATTTTTTGGGCGAGAGAAAAAAATAAAAAAGCATTTGGGGGGTTTAAAAATTTATTGACAAATTTTTATAGAGTGATATTATCATATCAAAATTTTTTAGATAGCGGTTCTCAGATAAGTAGTAAAACCAACATCAACTAAGGAGGAAGCAATATGGAAGAGTTTGTGCCTCAGGTAGTAGGGTTTTTTTGTAATTGGTGTGCTTACACCGGAGCTGACTTGGCAGGAAGTTCCCGCCTAAAATATCCTCCCAACATCAAAATTATTCGGGTAATGTGTTCAGGTAGTGTTTCTCCGCTTTATATTGTGCGAGCTTTGGCTTTAGGTGCTGATGGTGTTTTGGTTGCTGGCTGTCATCCGGGTGATTGCCATTATGAACGGGGTAATCTGCTCGCTCGCAGAAGGGTCAATGAGCTTTGGAAAATGCTTGATGCCATTGGCATTGACCGCAGGCGGGTTCGGCTTGAGTGGATTAGTGCCTCAGAAGGGGTAAAGGTCCCCCAGGTAGTAAATGAATTTGTTGAGACCCTTAAAAAGCTCGGTCCCAATCCTTTGAAAAAAGGAGGAGTAAGCGATGCTGGAGTATAAATCAGCAATTTGTCCTTATTGTAGCTGTGGTTGTGGTATGCATTTGGTAATTAAAGACGGAAAGATTATTGGCATTGAGCCTTGGAAAGAACATCCAGTTAATCAGGGAAGTAATTGTCCTAAAGGCAGACACGCCAATGAATACCTATATCATCCAGACCGTCTCACTCAACCTTTGTTAAAAAAGAACGGTGAGTTTGAACCTGTTAGCTGGGATAAAGCTTTTGAAATAATGATGGAGAATTTTAAAGATACCAAACCAGAAGAATTTGGTGCTGTTGTCAGCGGTAAAACTACTAATGAGGAAAGTTATATTATTCAGAAATTTGTCAGAGTGGTAATGAAAACCAATAGCGTTGAATATTGCGCACGATTCTGTCATTCTGCCACAGTTGCTGGATTAGGACCAACAGTTGGCTCAGGTGTGATGGAAGTATCTGAGCTTGATTTGGATAAAGTCACCTGCTTTTTGATTTGGGGAGTAAACATCAAAGAGACCTTCCCAATGATAACCAAGCGAGTGCTTCGGGCAAAACAAAAAGGCGCCAAGGTAATTGTAATTGACCCGAGAAAGACACTTACCGCCCAGCTTTTAGCAGATATTCATCTTCAACTCAAACCTGGCTCAGATATTGCTCTTGCCAATGCAATGATGAAGGTCATTTTGGAAGAGGGG
>CAZQJX010000011.1:0-33705 GCA_964592965.1 uncultured bacterium | reverse complement strand
GAGCGAAGAGGAAGTTGTTTTATTATTCTCTCCACGCTATCGCAGAGCCAGGCTTGTTTTATTTTAAAAGCTGGGAAGTAAAGTTTTGCGCTGGTTTTATATGAAGCGGTCTGATAGATTCTAAGGATAAATTCATTTCCATCTTCAGCTTTTTTCCAGCAGGTTAAAATAACAGAGCTGGGCGAAAGTTTAATAAAACTCCCCTTTGGAGCAAGCTCGCTTTTACCGCTATCAATTTTTACAGCAATTAAAGGTTCTGCCAGCTCCCAACCGCTTTTAATGCCTCTATCATTATCCAATTCAGCAGGTTCAATACGATACTGCCAAATTCCGCTTCCTTTTTGCGCCTGGGAAAAATTGGTGTTTTGGTAGTTATTCATAATTTCTGAAAAAATCCAGGGTCGGGTTGGATTCCAAGGATATGGTCCTGGGTCATACATAAGGAAGTTTAATATTTGACTGAAATAACTTGCTTTTTTTGTAATATCTCCGAGTTCTATCATAGGCGCCTGTCGTGTACTCCAGATGATAGAATAATTTTCAGTTTTACTTTTAAGCACAACAGAATGAGCAACTGCGTAATATTTAGCAAATCCTTCTATCTGGTCGTAATATGGTCGCATTATAGCATAGGGAGTTTCCAGCCATATTTCAAAATCTTTCATTTGAAAAGGAAAGGCAAAATATCTTGCCTGACAGAGTTTGTTGTAATAGTTTTGAAAGTGATTTATTACATCTATCCAATCAAGACCTGCATATATTCGTATTTCCTGCTTAATCTCAGCGCGTGGATTGTTTGGGTCGGAGATTTTCAGAAATGCACGGGCAAACACAGCGCCGTTTTCAAAATCAATTGATTTTACTTTTCCGCTTTTCTTTTTATCAATGAGGTTAAGAAGGTCCTGTTTTCGCACGATAAATTCGCTGATTTTCCCTTGTGCAAGCTCTTTATTCAGTTTTTTATCCCAGATACTTTCCAGATATCCATCTTTACCAAAGCGAAGGACAAATCTATTATTTGTTATGGTTTTTTCCTGCGAGTTGATTGAAAAAGCTCGGGCGTAAGTAGGTAAAGATTTAACAGGCACGAGCTGATATGTTTTATATCCTACAGGTGGCACCTTTTGAGCAATAAAGTAAATACGAAGCAGACCAGAGGAGGGCTTTTCAATTTGCAGGGGCAGTTCATTCCCGCTCTCATCAAGAATTTTTACAGCTGAGCATTGATGAGCATCAAGCCAGCTCTTTGTCAGCTCAAGCATAACCAAATCGCTTCTCTGCCAAGAAAGCGGATTAAAAACCACCACTGAAGGCGTCTTTTTAGCAATTTTTTCTGCAAGTTTCTCCAGTGTTTGTTTTTTCAATTCATTTGTCTGAGCACTTGCGGATTTAAGCCAGCCCGCTTTGGTGCGATAGATTTTTTTCTGCTTGGGAAAGGCGGGAGTGATATATCCCCAGGTATGTTCGTCAAAGAAGATGTTTTTTAAATATGCCTGATTGATCTCCTTTTGAGGATAAAGATAGCTCTTCTCAACAATGCTGAGAATTGATGAAAATAGCTCAAGCTCTGCCAGCTGGTGATGAAGCTTCCTGCTCAAAGCCTCATCTTTTGCAGATGTAATAACTCCATCTGCCCACCAATCAGGCATATCGCCAGAAAGATGAGGGATTTTGTCTTTAAAATTTTCTTCTAAATAATGAAAGAACATTTTGGGTGTGGCAGAGATGAGCTTTGGATAGGCAAAGTTTTCATTCCAGGTTCGGATAGTTTCAATGGCGGAGAAGCGTGGATAGGAATTATCAGTGTAAAAGTAATAATCAAATCCAGAGCGCACAAGTTGAATGGCATCATATTCATAACCTTTGGTTTCATAAGATTTAAGAAGCTGGGTTAGTTTGGGCAGGGTTTTTTTGAATCCAAAGAAAAGATAAGTTGCTTCCCAGTATCCGCGAGAGCGCCAGACCAAAAGCTCACCTCCGTCCCTTCCCTGCCAGTAAAAAGCTTTGGGCACATCCGCGCTGTTGACAATATTTCCTCCACGATAAAATGTGTTGGGATTAAAAGAAAAATATTTCACGCCAGCACCTGACATAACAGAAACTTCTCCCCAGGTAAATCCGGGGACATCATTGTGCATAACGGTTTCTATTTTTGTTCCGAGCAGAGGCTCAAGCTCCTGCAGAGAGTAATATATCTCTCTAAAAAGCTCCTCATAGCCTGCGGTTGAGGAATGAAGATGCATTAATTTGGCGCATATCTCAAACCTTCCTTGCTCTGCCAGCCTGCGAAGCTCATCAATTTTTTCTGGATGATTTTCTAAAAAATGCTTAACAGTCCAAGAGCCTTCAACTGTCCAGCGGAATTGAGAATCTTTTTCCCAGCCCGCGGTTTGGTTCGCATATTCAATTGCTCGCTCCAAGATTTTATCTCGCTTGGCAAAGATTTTATCCTGCGTGTCCGTGTAGCCGATGTCAAGGTGGGAGACAAAAATGATAAAAACCTTCCAGAGCTTCTCTGGCTTCCAGTTAAAGCTGAGCCTTTGGCAAAGCCTATTTTGATAGACCAGCTCAAGCACAAGTTTATCCTTTTGCCTTTGGTCTGGGACTTTAATCATTACTGAAAATCTTTTGGGCTTAAGATAAAAGCGAGTGGAGCTTTGCTCGCCGTTGGAACGAATTGCTCTTACCTGTGCCCAGCCAGCTCTGCCTTTGCTTTCTACCTCCAGCCGAACAAGCTGATATAGCTTTCCGCTTGATTCCACAAAAAAGAAGGTGGGATAGGTCGCTTTTATCTTGGGTGCATTTTGCCCAAAGATTTGCTCAGAGCTAATTTGCGCTGGTTCGGTAAATTGCTTGCCAATTGCCATCCATACCTCCTTATCCGCCCTTAAAACCAGAGGAAATAAAATAAGGGTTAACAGATATAATCTTTTCATTGCTCACTCTCCTAAAAAGTTTTAACAGATAGAATATTACAACAGCTTAGAGGCAGAGGCAAGAAGGAATTTATTTTAACTTGTTGGATTGGCAAGGTCCTTTTTGCGATAAAGTAAAAACCCGCTTAAAAGCAATAGCCCACTCCAAGCCACACCATAACAGAACCATTTTAACAGGGTTAGATAGGTGGTTGTTTTTTCCAAAGGAGAGAAGGGACTAGCAATGAGCTGAAAAGGCTGGGTTTGAGGAACAGCTATGGAAAGGAGCTTTCCTGCTCCTGCCAGTATTTTCTCGCTTTTTGAGCTTTCCGGCTGGGCAAAAAAACTGCTTAAAGAAGGAGCGGTGAGAAAGATAAAAAGATAAATTAGTATCACCGCCACCGGACGCAAATTAATAGCAAAAAATCCCACCCAGAAAAATGGAAGTAAGATACCAAAAAATGATATTACAAGCCTTGATATAAGCTCAAATGTTATAGGCTGATTAAATACAACCTCAACCAAAAGATAAAACAAAATAAAAACTAACCAAATCAGAAGTAAAAATAAACCATAAAACACAAACGCTCCTAAATATAAATCTTTGCGGGAAAGTTTTTGAGCTAAAAGAACCTCAACCTCTCGGCTGGAAAGGGCACGACCTGCAATAATGCCCAATGTGGGCGCAAGAAGAAAGCCAATAATGTATAGGTTTAGATTGAGCTGTTCTAATATCATTCTTTCTATCATTAATGCTTCGCCTGACCTGCTTAATTCTATCATTCTGTTAATTTTGATTAAAAATGGTATGACAAATTCAATTCCCACCACAAATATAACCAGCCAGAACAAAAAGCTGTGAAGAGTATTTTTAAAAAAGTATCTGAATAAACATTTTTTCATTTGACCAGCTCCAAGAAATATTTTTCTAATGTTTTTTGCTCAACTAGTTCAAGGAAATATTCTTCAAGTGTTTTTTGTTTTGGTTCTATTATTTCAATAGAGATATTGTTTTCAGTTAGAATTTTAACAACTCGGTCTTTTTCATACTCGGTTTTGGTTTCAATAAAAGCAATTCCCAGCTCTTTATCTTCTTTAACCTCGCTGATGATTTTTAATTCATCTGGTGGTGGACCCTGGGGCTTAAAACATATAGTATATCCGCCTTCTGGTTGAAGTAGCTCTTTAGTTTTTCCTTCTTTTATGATTTTGCCTTTATCAATAAATATTACGCGCTCGCATAATTCTTCTACCTCTGATAAAATGTGAGAACTTATAAGAATGGTCTTTCCCTTTTGGGCAAGCTCCCAGAGAAGTTCCCGAAGCCTTTTTCTTCCCACCACATCTAGGTTGGCGCTGGGCTCGTCCATTACAATCAGCTCGGGGTCGCAGAGAAGACAATTAGCAAGAGCAAGCGCTTGGAGCATTCCCCTTGAATACTGGGAGATTTTTATTTGTAATATATCTTTTAATTCTAGAGCTTGCATAAGCCAATCCAATCTCTGCTTGAACTGTTTTTCTTCCAGCCCGTTAGCTTGAGCAGATATTTCTAAAAGCTCCATTCCTGTTAAAAATCTGGGTGGAGAAAATAGTTCAGGAACATATCCTGCTTTAGGTCGCCAGCTTATATCATCAGGAGAGGAGTTAAAAATTTTAACTTTCCCAGCAGTGGGAAGGATAAGCCCGAAGAGGATTTTAAGAAAAGTGGTTTTTCCCGCTCCATTGGGTCCGAGAAAGGCAACAGTTTCACCAGCAGAAATTTTAATATCTATACCTTCCAGGGCAGGACGGGCTTTACGAGATAAAATTCCTTCCCGATATGTTTTAACAAGGTTTTCAGCTTCTATTATTATTTCAGACATTTTATTCTCTTTCTGGTATGACAAATTTTTTTGTTTTATATTTTAAAAGCGCCTGAATTTTGAACACGCTAAACCCTTCTCCTCCAACTTGTGCATAGAGCAATTTTCTATTTTTATCTAGGAGCAGGCTAGTTGGAACAAATTTGATATTATATTTTTGAAAGATTTTATCATCAGGGTCATAGATAATAGGAAATTTAGTATTGAATTCAGATTTAAATTTTTGCAGAGATTTTTTACTCTCATCAGAGATGAGGATAAGGTTAAAAAGAGGCTCGCTTTGTTCTTTAAGATAAAATAAAATTTCCTCAATCTGCCTTCGGCAAGGAGCGCTGTATGGAGAAAAGAATACCAAAAGGGTCTCTTTTTGTTTTATTTCTTCGCTTAATTGAATGATTTGTCCATCAATAGTCTGAGCGGAAAAATCAGGGAGAATTTCTCCTTTTTCAAAAGGTGGTTTTTCTTCACGAGTGCCTTCTATAAAAATAAGGTCAATTTGAAAGGCAAAAACCGCTAATAAAAATATAATGCAAAGGAGATTTAAAATAAGGTTTTTTGTTTTTCTGCTCATTTATTTCTTTTTTGTCATCATATTCTAGTTTTTTTATTAAGTCAAAATTTATCCTTGCAAAAATTCATTAAGCATAATTTGAATTTGATGTTCTCCTTTAAAAGAATAAATTTCGCTCATATTAAAAAGCTGATTGAATCTTATGCGAAAGGCGTTAAATTCAGCCAGCACTTCCCGAGAGATAAAAATCACCACTGCCTCTGCCTGCTGAAAATAATTTGGGTCAGAAAGCTGAGCTTTGGAATAAATGAGAATTAAAACAGCTCCCCGAACGCTTGGGTCAGGAATGTTGCTAAGAGTGTTGCCGAGAATTCTAAGAAGGTCTTTGCCAAAGGCATCTAAGGCAGAACCGAGCCTTCCGGCATCAGTGTCTGGAAAATAGGTAAGCTTTATGTTCACACGGGCAATTACTCCCAAGAATCTTATAGAGGCACCAAGAGTGGGGCTTGCGAAAAATCCAATGCTTGCCATTGGTGAAAGGCTGGTATTTACCAGTTCAAATCTATCGCAGGCAAGCTCATCATTAATCTGCACCGCCATAGATACAAGTTGTGGCTCATAGCGTAGTGCCAAGCCCTTGCCAACAAGAGAATATCTTAAAGCAGGTGTAAGATAAAGATTGGGATTGAATTTCTTTGGCTTTTCTTTTTTTCTTCCCAGTGAGTCAGATGTAAAAATTAAAACGAAAGCGATAAGGAAGACCAGCTTTAATCTTTTTTTCATTAAATCTGGCTCCTAAAGCCTTGTGTTTATTAAATTAGCAAGATTTTCTTTTTCGGTCAATTTATGATTTTTTATTGATTGTAATATTACAGAAACTATCTGTAATAATTCATAATAACATTTAGCAAGATAAAAATTCCTGTAAGAAAAAGTAAGAACTGGACAGCCACTTTAAAAGCATATTCACTAATTTTTTTATGGATAATTTCTCCTAGTATTATTCCCAGCAAAAGAGCAAAAAATAAAATACCTGCTGATTTTAAATGCCAGCTTCCGACCCGATGGGAGAGGATAAAACTGCTCATAAGAATTATATTAAGAGAGAGCCAGAGCATAGATATAGTTGGACGAAATTCTGCCTTTTGCTGAATTTCTCTGCTGGCAAAATAAACCACCATTGGTCCGCCAGTTGCGAACATTCCGTGAACAAATCCACCTGCGAACAGAACCAATATTCCCTTGATGGTGGATAACGGCTTGATTTGCTTTTTTTTGCCCAAAAGCCGATACAGCTCAAGAGCAGAAACCATTATAATAAATATTCCGAGAAATATCTTCAGCTCCTCTCCTCCAAAATGTTTAAAAAAGAACATTCCCAAAGGTAGCCCGAGCCCGGTAAAGGGAAAGATTTTTCCCAAAAGTATTCTCCACTGTATATCTTTCCAGCCTCTTGCCACCAGCCAGCTACTTTGCCCAAGAGCAATAATCACCAGTAGCACCACCAGTTTTTTCAGTGGGAAAAGCGCTATTCCTAAAGAGAGGGCAATAACAGTTGAGCCAAATCCTGTTGTGGTCTCAACTGTTTGCGAGAAAACGATAATCAAAAATAAAATCGCTAGTTTGAGCCATTCTTGCATTGGCTCATTTCACCTTGAAAAGGTCATTGAGAAAATTCAAGACCAGCTGATATGCCTGACTTCGGTCTGGAAGGGTGCCGAGCATACCGTAAAGAGCAGCCATTCCAGAGATGTCTTCTTTAGGTTTGCCCAAAAGCGCCTGATAGCATTCTTTTAAATCTTTGAGGAATTCATCAGCATATTTTTGATGATTGGCAGTGACAATCAGATGGAGAGCTGGTGGAAGTTGCTGGCGGTCTAAAAAATAGCCTTTTTTCTGAAGCTCATCTCCCAGCGCATAGATATTCACCTTTTCAGAGTCAAAGGCAAACACGCTCATATCCGGCTCGCCGAAAATTCTCATTCCATCAATAGACTTTATTCCGTTGATGAGCTTTTGTGCGGTCTCCATAGTGATTTTTGCCAGCTCAATATAGCCCTGCTCGCCAATATATTTCATCACTGCCCAGGCGCTGGCAATGGCACCGCCAGGGCGGGTTCCGCTTATGGTTGGAGAAGCATAAATTCCACCCACCCAGTCAGTGTAGATATAAAATTGATACTTGCGGATTTGCTCATTGCGATAAATAACCACCGAAGCTCCTTTGCCTGCGTATCCGTATTTATGGATATCTGCGGAGATGCTGGTTACTCCGGGCACGCTGAAGTCAAAATCAATCACCTTATATCCTAGCTTTTTCATAAACGGAAGCATAAACCCGCCCAAACAGGCATCTGTGTGGAAAAGGATGTTATGTTTCTGGGCAATTTCTGCCATTTGGGGAATGGGGTCAATCACTCCGTATGGATAGCAGGGAGCAGAGCCGACAATAAGCACGGTTTTATCAGTAATAGCTTTTTCCAGCGCATTGACATCTGCCCGAAGGTTTTTATCCACAGGGATATGAACAGGCTTTACTCCGAAATAATGGCTTGCTTTTTCAAAGGCAGGGTGAGCGGTTTGGGGAAGAATCATCTCTGGCTCGGTAATACCTTTCTCTGCTCGTGCCCAGTCTCGGGCGGTTTTGACCGCAAGAAGGATGCTTTCGGTTCCGCCTGAGGTCATATTACCAACGGTTTGGTCATCACCGCCAAGGATGCTGGCGGTCATTGCCACCACTTCGGTTTCAAATTGTTTTAAGCTGGGAAAGGCAAGTGGATTTAAGCCGTTTTCAGAAAAGAACATAGTATAGGCTCGCTGAGCAATTTCCTTTATATCATCACGGGCATAATAAACCAGACTAAAGGTGCGACCTTTTTTCCAATCCGCATCTTCTTTGCGCATCTGTTCCATCTGAGAGATTATCTCTTTTTCGCTCAGACCTTTTTCTGGCAGTTTGACCATTTTTCACCTCCTTTTAGCTCCGCAAAATTTTAACAAACCGCTCCCTAAAAAACAAACCAATTAAGCATAAATTTTAGGCTTGCTTTGCAGGAAAAATTTAGTTATAAATGAAAAACCTTATGAAGAAGCTGGTTCAGTTTGATAAAAAGCTGGGACTGGGAAGCGCTGTTGCCATTTCTGTTGGTGCGGTTATTGGTGTGGGAATTTTTGTGATTGTCGGTCCCATTGCTGAAAAGAGCGGGGCGTTTGCTCCCCTTGCTTTTGCCCTGGCATCTCTTCCTGCCCTGTTTGGCACCCTGGTAGCAGTGGCACTGGGAAGTAGCATTCCCACTGATGCAGCTGGGTTTTATTATGCCAAGAACCTTTTGGGCAGAACCGCTGGGGTTTGCACCAGTGTGCTGGTGATTATGGGAGCTATGGGAGCGCTGGCAAGCGTCTCGGTGGGAGTGGCGGATTATTTGCGAATGTATTTTCCCAGTCTTTCCCGCCCGCTAGTGGTTGTTATTCTTATCTGGCTTTCCTGGCTGGTGAATTACTTTGGCTTGATGACCTCTACACGCTTTCAGGTGGTTATGGTTCTTCAGCTTGTCTCTGGCCTGCTTCTTATAATCTTTGCAGGACTTTTTGGTGGAGCCAGACCAGATTTTTCCCAATCCCTTCCTTATGGCACTGCTGGATTTTTAGAGGCAAGCGCCATTGCAATGATGGTTTATACAGGATTTAATATTATTGCTGAGCTGGGCGATGAGGTTAGTCATCCCAAGCGAAATATACCTCTTACCATTATTTTCAGTATGATGATTATCATTTTTGTTTATGTGGCGGTTGGTTGGGTGGTGAGCGGAAGCTTGAGCTTGGCTGAGCTTAAAGAGTCAAAAGTTGCGCTTTTGGATTCTGCTCTTAAATACCTTCCTTCCTGGACAGCTCATTACATAAACCTAGCAGCGCTCAGCGGAGCTATTACCTCAATCAATGCGGTTTTTATCGCAGCGCCAAGAGAGCTTTATGCTCTAAGCGAAGAGGGTATTCTTCCCCGCTGGTTTAAAAAATATGACCAGCGAAGGCAGAGCTTTCCCAATGGGATAATTCTGGTGGCGGTTTTAGGCTCAGCAATGGCGATTTTGAATTTAAACCCTGATACCTGGGGACTGGTTTGTGTGTGCGGGCTTTTGCTCAGCGGAGCGGTGCTGGCGGTGGGAAGTGTTCGGCTTTTTTCCCTCTTTCCTGAAGAAGTGAAAAGGGCGCATTTTACCTTACGCAAATCTTGGGTGTACCCTTCTGCAATCATCAGTGCGATATTGAGCTTGGCTTTTGGAATTATGTGCATAGTTTTTTATCCACCAATTTTATACGGGTTGATACCACTTCTTGCGGGAGCGATTTATTTATCTTTGCGAAGGAGTTGAAGCTTTTGGCTTAAAACCTGCCCGCTTTAAATATTATTTCAATCCCAATCTGTGGAGCACGCCTCTGGTATCAACAATCAGCTGGGCGTTGTTTTTAATCATCTGGTAATCAAATGCTGAATGGTCAGTGGTTATGACCACGCAGTCGGTTTTTTGGACAAGGGCTTTGGTAAGCGGACGGGATTTGAATTTTTTACCTTCAATTTCCAGCTCAGCAATGAGCGGGTCAGAATAAGCAACCTGCGAGCGGTGCTGAAGCAGAAGTTTGAATATCTCCAGAGCAGGAGATTCCCTCAAATCAGGCACATCTTTTTTATAGGTTATTCCCAGAAGCAGTATTTTTGCGTCTTTGAGGCATTTTTTTCTTTGGTTGAGTTCTGCTTGGATTTTCCCCACCCAGAACTGGGGCATCTGAGCATTTATCTCACTTGCCAGCTCAATAAATCTTGCTCGGTAATTCAGGCTTTTCATTTTCCAGGAAAGATAAATCGGGTCAACAGGAATGCAGTGCCCGCCGATTCCCGGTCCTGGATAAAAGGTCATAAAGCCAAAAGGTTTAGTGCTGGCAGAATCAATAACTTCCCAGACATCTATTCCCAGCCGGTCGCAGATGATAGCAATTTCATTAACCAGTCCGATGTTAATTGAGCGGAAGGTGTTTTCCAAAAGCTTGGTCATCTCCGCTACTGTTGGAGAGCTTACTGGAACTGTGCGCTCAATTACCTGTTGGTAGAGGAGCTGGGCAAGTCGGGTGCTTTTGCGATTAATTCCTCCCACAACTCTTGGCGTGTTTTTAAGGGTGTATTTTTTGTTTCCCGGGTCAATACGCTCAGGGCTCATTGCCAGATAAAAATCTTTACCGGGCTCAAGCCCGCTCAGCTCTCTGAGCTTAGGAGCAATTACTTCCACAGTCATTCCCGGATAGATGGTGCTTTCAATTACCACCAGCTGATTTGGCTGGAGCCTTTTTCCCACCTCTTCCACAGCGCCGAGAACAAAGCTGAAATCCGGGTCTTTGCTCTTGCTGAGAGGGGTGGGCACGCAGATGATAATACAATCTGCTTTTTTCAGCTCTTTATAATCGCTAAAGAGAGTGAGCCGGGAATTTTTTATCTGAGCGAGAATTCTTTTAGAGCTTATCTCCGCCAGTGGGCTTTTTCCTTTTTTCAGCTCCTTGATTTTTTCAGGATTGGTATCTATCCCGATGCATTTAAAGCCCTTCTCGCAAAAGGCAAGGGCAATGGGCAGACCAACATATCCCATTCCGAGCACAGCTATTTTAGCTTTTTTTTCCTTAATTAATTTTTTCAGCTCATTTTTCATTTTTAATCCTCCACGGAGAATAGATAATTTCTTCAAAAGCTGGTTTTAGTTTTTTGAGTTTATTTTTTATCTTTTGGTCTTTGGGATTTAATTTCAAGTAGCTTTCGTATGCCTGAATGGCTTTAATTCGGTTGTTCTCTTTTTCATAGATTTTTCCGAGCGCAAGCCAGGCTTTTTTTCTTAGAGAAGAATCTGCCCGCTCGCTCAGCCAAATTAGCTGCTGTTTTGCTTTTTCGTGATTTTTCAGAGCCAGATAAATGCGAGCCAGCTCCCAGCGGTAGTTTACCTGCTCAGGAGTTATGGAGATAAGCTCAAGATATATCTTTTCCGCCTCCTGCCATTTATGGGTGCGGAAAAGGCAAAGGCCATATTCTTCTAAGGCGGGCTTTTTCCATTCCGGCTCATTGAAGAATTTTTCTAAAACCTTTTTTGCCTGAGCGCATTTGGACCTTTCTGCTAAAATCCAGCCGTAGTTAAAAGCAAGTTTTTTATCTTCAGGAGATTGTAGATGAGCTTTGTAAGCGGTTTTTTCTGCCAGCTCTTTAAATTCCTTTCGGGTGACCATCCATAGGGCAAGTCCGCTCAGAAATTTAGGATTAGAAGAAAGGAGCTGAATAAGCGCATCATAACCGCAGTTATTAACCAGCCAAAGCTTGGCAAGCTCAAGGGCAGATTTTGGCTCCAGCTCAAGCTGGCGCTTTAAAAGGTTTTGGGCAGAAGAGCAGGAGCCTTTTTGGACAAGGTAGCGGAAGAACATTTCAACAAAGAGCGGATTGTTGGGGTCTATAACCACTGCTCGGTGAAAGCAGGAGCTGGGGGAGCGGGCAGGTTGCTCGCCGAGCCGTTCAATCAGTTCCTCTACCCTTCCCAGCTCTGCCCAGTAATAAGGGTATAAAGGCTCTATGGAAGTTGCGTCAATTAATTCTTTTTCTGCTTTTCGCAGGATATTAAGCTGAGTCTGGATGTTCCTTCCCGCAACCAGCTCCAGATAAATTTTGGCTAAAAGCCTTTTCTTTTCCGGATTTTTTGGGTCAAGCCTAGATGCTTTCTGCGCGGAAAAAAGTGCATCTTCAAAAAGGTTCTTTTCATAAAGCTCACCTGCTTTTTTATACCAGTGGGCAACCCGCCACTGCCTTATCCCTCCTATAAAAGCAAGGGTTAAAAATGCTAGCAGAATTATTTGCGTTATCTTTTTCATCTCTTTGGCTTAAAAAGAAATCCTACAAGAGCAAGAAAATAATAAACCAGCCCAGGGATATGAAAATGAAAATCAACAAGGTCTTGAACAAAAAAAGCTATTATCCCGAAGATAATTCCGAGGCAGATTCTTCTTTCTCTGGGAGAAGGTGTTTTTTTATAATTTCTTCTGATTAAAGAAACTGCCTTTACCGCTAAGATGATGAAGATGGCAGTGCTGAAAAGACCTGTTTCCGCACATAGCTCCAAAAGGTCATTGTGAGCGTGTCTTACACCGTGAAGCTCTCCTTTCTGTCGGTATTTGGGATACTCAATCCAGTATGTTCCCGGACCTATTCCAAAAAAGGGGTGGTCTTGAATCATAAGAATAGCGCTTTTCCAGATTTTTATTCTTCCCGCCACAGTAAGCCCAGTTTGGGGCTCTTTGAAAAACTCTTCAATGGTTTTTGCCCGCTTGCGAATAGCTCCTTTTTCCATAATAACCAAAAGGATTGAAGCCAAAATTAAAAATGCCAAAGAGGTTTGTATGTATCTGCGGGTTTTTTCTTTTGAGCGTGAGAGCCACAGCCAGAGCAAAAAAGGCAAAAGCGCAAACAAAAAGCAAAGCCAACCGCTTCTGCTCAGAGAGAAGCCCAAAGCTAAAATCAGAATCAAAAGGGGCAGTAGCAGTAGGATTCTTTTTGCCCAGTCCTCAGTTGCCAGGGTTTGGCGTTTGCTTTCCATACCAAAGAGCAGTCCCAGTCCGAGAAAAGAACCGAGCAGAACCAGTCCAGCAAAGTTATTATGATTTACCAATGTTCCCCGGACAAGGATGAAGTTTTCAGGAATGGGAAAGAACAGCTCGCTTTCTGAAAAGTAAGCTAAAAGCCCGATAAAACTGATTAAAACAGGCATAGCAAAAAGCGACCAGATAAGAAGCTTTCTTTCGCTCCTGCTCGGAAATAGCCATAAAGATAAATAAAAAACCATAAGCGCAACTATGACTCTCTCCAGCGCTGGTATTGTCTGCCAGCGATGAGCGGAGAGTAGAGCGGAAAGGATTAAAATTCCCATCCAGATGAGAAGATAAGGTTCAAGCCCGCTCAGCTGAGGAGCGGGTAGAAGGTTTAAGTCCCAGAAAACCAGGCAAAGAACCAAGATAAAGATAAAAGCCAGAGCAATCGGATACCAAAACACATCTGAGGTAGCTCCCCGAAAGAATAAGGCAATGAAGATTGCCAGAAGAAAAAGCACATCAACAAAGAGCGCACCTGCTCCCAGCTTCCGCCTCACCAACCTGCCTCTTTAAACGCTTTTTTCCTCTTCTTCTTCCGTACGATAGCCATAGCCATAGTAGTAATAGTAATAATAGTAGTAATAATGGTAGTAGTAGCTTCCGTAGTAGTATCTTTCACGGGTGATATCAAAGTCATTAAATACCGCTCCCAGCACCTTGAAGTTGAGCATTCTCAGCATCTGGTTATTTCGGTTAAGCACATCCCAAGTGATGCGCTTGGCACGCACCAAAAAGATGATGGATTCTGCTACTTGCGAAAGCATACTGACATCACTCAGTGGCCAGCAGGGAGCAGAGTCAAAGATAATCAGGTCAAAATGAGGCTTTAAGAGATTGACCATTTCCCGAAAATAAACCGAGCCCAAAATCTCCGCAGGATTGGATGGAATGGGTCCGCTCGGCATAACCCTAAGCCCGTCAACTTTTACTGAATGGGTGTATTCATTAAAGAGCCTGTAGCTGATGGTATTGGGAGCAACCAGAGCTGGGTATAAGTGGAAGAACTCTTCAACTTCCTCTTCTTTTAAAGAAGGAAGAATTTGATACTTGCCAACATTCTCATCATATTCTAAACCGATTTCCTCGGGGCTTAAGTCCTCAAGATTGGCTTTAATCTGACCCTTCCATTCCTTGATATTCCCGGCAATAATCTTTCCGTTTTGATACAATAGCCTGAGCGGATAGCTGGAGTTGAAGTTCAGGATGACCAATCCGCTTTGGCGCTGGAGCTTCATCAAAAGGTTAATATCACCAAAGGTATACCCTTTGGTATTTTCTTTCCAGCTTTGGTCTTGCAAGAGCTCAATTAGAGCTTTGGTAATTCCCTTGTCCCGCTCAATATTAAAGAATTTGTGCTGAACAGGACGCCGAAGGTCAGCGTCAATAAGCAGGGTGCGAATTCCCTCCTGAGCAATGCTCACCGCAAGGTTGGCAGAGACAATGCTTTTTCCCTCTTTGGGACTGCAACTGGTTAGTACAACCGAGCGCACTCCCTGATGGGCAAGGATAAAGCGAAGATTTGCCCGAAGATGCATTATCCCCTCTGAGTAAAGGGAGCGGGGGCGGTCAATTACAGCGAGCGGGTATTTGTTTTTAGTGTATCCTTCTTCCAAGCGAGGAAGAAGGGTGAGGATAGGGATTCGGCAGTGAAACTCAACATCTTCGGGCACACGCACGCTTCTGTCCATCATTTCCACCATTACTGCCCAGCAAAGTCCTAAAAACAGCCCCAAAAGCACAGCAATAACAAGATTGACGGTTTTGTTGGGCTTGATTGGTCTTCGGCTTGGCTCCGCATATTCATAAACATAAATCATATCTTTGAACGAGCCGTTAGCCTGAATGCTTGCTTCTTTGACCGCGGAGAGGAGATTATTAAACAATTCACGGGCAGAATCAGCTTCCCTTTCCAAAACTACATATTCAGCATCTTTACTGGTAATCTCCATTGCTTTTTGGTTGATTTTATTAAGGTCATCTGCCAGCTTTTTTCGCTGGGCTAAAAGCAGGCGCTTTTGCATTTCCAAAGCGGTGATGTCCTTTCTCAGCTCTTCTTCAAATTTTTCCCGAAGAACCTTGATTTTATCTTTTGCCTGTTTGACCAATGGGTGCTCTTCTTTGTATTTTCGGGTAAGAAGCTCATATTCTATCTCAGCAGAGACAAGCTGTTGGTTTAGATTGACAAGGACTTTATCTTCGGTCTGAACCGGTGTGTATCTGCTGAAATCCTTTTTACGAAGAAGAGATTTAAGCCCGTCAATTTTAGTACTGAGCACGCTGATTTGTGTATCCAAGTCCCTAATTTTAACCTCTAAGCTGGCTTTTTGAGAGGCGATATGGGTTTTATCTATTTGGGTTTCAAAGATTTTGTTCCTCTGTTTATACTCATATAATTTCGCTTCTGCCTCGCTTAATCTTTTACGCGCCTCTTCCAGCTGTTGGTTGAGAAATTTTAATGAGTTAAGAGCAATCATCTCCTGCTCCAGCGTGTTGTAGTTGACCATAGCTTCTGCAACCGCATTGGCAATGGCGGATGCACGCTTGGGGTCTGTGTCCACCGCAAAGATGTGAATAAGGCTGGTCTTTTCAACCACCTTTGAGCTCACCCTTCCCCGAAGGAATTTGGCTATTCGCCTATAAAGCTTTTCTTTTTCTTCTTCGCTCATCTGCTCAAAGTTAGGGGGACGAAAATAGCCTTTATTAACCAGAATCTCAGCAGCTTTGGTGAGAATAGGAATAGTAGTAATAAGCTTGGTCTTGGTCTGAAACTGGCTCCGCTGGGCAAAATAATTGGGAAAGGTTATCTCTCTGGTCTTTAAAACAGTAACAGGCGAGCCCACCCGAATAATAATGGAACTGCGGGATTGATAGTACTTGGTAGCAACCATATTGTAAATCAGAGCAACCATAACAATAGTCAGCCAGATAGCAAGAATAGACCATTTACGCCGGGAAAAAATACGAAGATAATCCACCAGAGAAACCTCAGGTCTTGTTCCAAACATACTCTGCTCTGGTCGGAAATATCTCTCCAGCTCGCTCTCCGGTCTTTGGGCTAAGTTATCCATTCATCCTTCCTCCCCTTGTCTCTTTTGCTTCTGCCCCTCCCCAAGCACGATACTCCGGCACCAGTCTGCTTAGAATCTCTTTAAGCTCATCTTCATTTGATGAATTTTCCAGCTCCTGCTCCAGCATAATCAGCTCTTTTTCCAAATCCTGACTAAATTCACCGTTCATCCGCACCTGATATATCTTATTATGAGAGGTTTGAAGCATATCTTCACCTTCAAACCTCAGCTCTTCAAAAAGCTTTTCCCCAGGACGAATCCCAGTAAAAACAATTTCTATGTCCTCATCTGGCTTGAGTCCGCTCAGTTTGATTAAATCTCTGGCAAGGTCAATAATTTTTACCGGCTCGCCCATATCAAGGAAATACACCTCCCCGCCTTTTCCAATAGCAGATGCTTGAAGAACCAGCTGAGCTGCCTCTGGAATGGTCATAAAATATCTTTTCATATCCGGATGGGTTATGGTTATAGGACCGCCCTGTTCAATCTGACGCCTGAATATCTCCACCACACTTCCCTGACTGCCCAAAACATTGCCAAATCTGACAATAATAAATCTGGTGCGAGAAAACCGCGATATATACTGAAGATATCTCTCTGCCAAACGCTTGCTCGCTCCCATCACACTGCTCGGATTGACCGCTTTATCTGTAGAGATAAAAACAAAGCTTTCCACTCCAAAAGCCTCAGCGGTTCGGGCAAGAATCTTTGTGCCTAAAACATTGTTCTTGAGCGCCTCCCTGATATTAAATTCCATCAGTGGAACATGCTTATAGGCTGCACAATGAAAGACCACCTCTGGCTTATACTGACTGAAGATAAGCTCCAAGCACCGCCTGTCGCATATATCACCAACTCGGGCGATTATTCTTCCCGGAAGCTCCGTGGTCTGCTCCAGCTCCCGCTCTATTTCAAAAAGAGCGGTCTCTGCCCGCTCCAGCATAATCAAACTTTTAGGTCCAAAGCGAATTATCTGTCGGCACAGCTCCGAGCCAATGCTTCCGCCCGCACCTGTCACCAGAACCGTTCTTCCTGTTAAAAATTGCTCTATGGCATCGGTATCAAGATTTACTGGCTCACGCCTTAAAAGGTCTTCTATTTGCACCTCTCTGAGTTTGCTTACTGTTACCCTTCCATCAATAAGCCTGTCCAAGCTAGGCATTGTCCGAAAAGGCTTTCCTGCCTCTTCACAGAACTGGACGATTCTTCGCATCTGCTTGCCAGTGGCGGAGGGGATAGCAATTAAGATTTCATCTACATTCAGGCTTTCTGCCAGCTCGGGCAGACTGGAAATGGGTCCGTAAATTTTAACGCCGTGAAGGTGGCTACCGATTTTAGCAGGATTATCATCTACAAATCCTACCACTTGATAGTGAAGCTCAGGATATTTTTTTATCTCACGAACCAGGCTTTCACCAGCATTGCCAGCGCCAATAATTAAAACCCTTTTTCCATCTGTGCTTTTGGTAAATAGCCCGCTTAATTCTTCTCTGAAAAGCCTAATAGAGAATCTCACCCCGCCCACAATCATTATGGTCATAATCCAGTCCATAAGCACAATGGAGCGGGGAAAGCCGTGCCGAACATAAAGAAGGTAAATAAGCAAGCCAACTCCCATTGTGCTTATGGTGCTTGCCTTGATGATATTGGATAGGTCATAAATACTCGGATAGCGCCACGAGCCCCGATATATCTTGAAAAGGTGAAACACAAGGAACTTGAAAAGAACAACAACGCCTATACTACGGATAAGAAGCTGTTTATAAGATTCGGGTATGTTGAACTCAAATCTAAATAAAAAGGCGAGAACAAAAATTATCACGAAGAGAATAAGATGAATTAAACCAGAAATCTCCTCACGATATTTTGCCCAAAATCTCATTTTTCAGCCATTAGCTTTTTTATAGTTTTGATGATTTGCTCCTGCTTTTCTTCTTCAAGCTCAGGATACAGTGGAAGAGCAAGACAGCTCTCACTTAATTTTTCGCTTACAGGGAGCTGGCTATTTGACCAGCTTTTATAAGCGCTGATTTTATGAGCAGGTGGATAAAAATACCTTTTGGTTTCTATCCCTTCATTTAAAAGACCCTGCCAGAGCTCATCTCTTGATAAAAAGCTCTCCTCAGTTAGCCTGATAACAAAATAATTATAACCGCTCTCCTGCTCTTTTGTTCCCTGCTGAAAGCTTATCCCCGCAATCTCTCCAAGCTCTTCCCTATAGCGAAGGGCTTTTTGACGACGGCTTTCTACAAGCTCTTCCAAATGAGCCAGTGAATGAAAAGCCACCAGTGCGTTGAACTCGCTCATTCTTGCGCTCAAGCCCAGATAAGCGATATCGTCTTTGGTTTTGCCGTAATCACGCAGGGAGCGGAGCTTTTCCGCAAGCTGGGTGTCGTTAGTGGTAATGAGCCCGCCTTCCCCAGCAGTAATCACCTTGCTCGGGCTCATACTAAATACCTCTGCCTTTCCAAATCCGCCTGTTTTTCTGCCATTATACCTAGCACCCAGACCCTGAGCAGAATCAAAAAGAAGGCTCCAGCCTTTTTTCTCACAGATTTCTTCCAGCTCTTTTATCTTGGGCGGAAGACCAAAGATGTTCACTGCGAATACCGCCTCTACATCGGGGTCATTTATTTTCTCCAGTTCCTTAACAGAAATGGTAAAATCATCTTCGCAAACATCGCAGAACCTTACCTTCGCTCCTGCCCATAAAACCGAATGACTAGTAGCAGGAAAGGTAAAGCCAGGAACTACTACCTTGCCTTTAATTCCAAGTGCCCGTAGAAGCAGAATTAAACCGCTGGTTCCACTGCTTACCGCTACTGCCTCTTTTACGCCAAGGATTTTTCTTGCCCGCTCCTCAAGGCGTTGAGTAAATTTTCCAAGACTTAACCTGCCATTTGAGCAAATCTGCTTAAAGTCCTCCCATAACTGGTCAGGACTTACCAGCCATGGCTTGAGCAAAGGAATAGAGCACCTACCCTCGGTTAAATACCCTTTTTGTTTGCTGGACAATTTTTTTCTCCTATTTCAGAATTTTATATTTTAGCATATTTTTGTTAATTGGGAAATTTTTAAGCTGAAAATTTTTAAAGAATCTTCAATTTTTAAATCACTGGTTTAAATTTTAGAGCACAAAAAGGCTTATATTTGCGAAAAAAGCTCTGAAAATAAAAAACTCTTTTTAAGGTTCAGATTTCCAAGCAGTGGTTTAAAAATTGGCAATAGATTTTTGCATACGAGAACAATATTTTAAATCTGCCTTTTTCTTTTTATTTAATTTTCCAAATTTTTCAAAATTTAAAGAATGAAAAGGATTTTTAGGAATGTTTTGTCATAATATGTTCAAATTTTAAACCAGTTAACAGGAATCTTCTTGAAAAGAAATCCAAGATTGTGTTAATGTTAAAAGAATTTCAATGAAGGGGGAGAGGAAATTTCTGCTTTTGATTGTTTTTGGTTTTCTGGCTTTTTCAGCTCGGGCAGAGATTTACAACTATCATTTAGTTCCTGATGATATAGCGGGGAGTTTTCATCAAGGAGTAATTGCCTTTGAAAAAGGAGATGCTGATAAAGCTTTTAAATATCTTGATAAGGCTCTTGCCCTGTGCGTGCAATATGATATTCGCAATCTTCCCGCCTATGGAGCGAGTCTGGTTCGCTTGGCAGTAAAATACCGCGCCCAGCCAGAGGTTCAAAACAAGCTCCTTGCCTACAGCAGATATTTTGCTCCCAAAAGCTCAGAGTTATATTTTATGCGGGCACGAATTTTTTTAAGCCAAGCCAATCTTCAAGACGGGCTGGGAGAGTTAAAGGCAGGGATAAAGGCATTAAAATATGATTTTCCCAGCTGGCTTTGGCTTCGCTCCTTTGGCTTATTTGTTGTTGCGAATTGGATTAAGCTCCTTGTAGGAATTTTCAGCCTGATGATAATAGCTCGTGGCGGACGAATGGCTGTGCACTGGTTTGTGGAGCTTTTTCCAGATAAATTTCGGCGTTCTGCATTTGTTCTGGCATTGATTATTTTCTTTGCGCCCTTTTACTTTGGCTTGGGTGCTTGGAGCGTTTTTATCTGGATAGGGGTTTTGTGCGCGGTTTTTCTCAATCAGCGTGTCCAGATTATTTACTGGATTTTGCTTGCTTGTTTTTGCTTTGAGATTGGTATTTCCCAAAAGAGCACAGAGCTTTTAGAGCTAGCCAGCTATGAAAATGCTTTAGATGAGTTCCGCATTGGAATGGGAATGGTGGCAAAGGAGGATTTAAACAAGCTGAGAGCAAGAGCTGGTGGGGGGAGCTCTTCGGCTTTTATCCTTGCTTGGGCAGAGGCGGAGAGAAGGGCAGGGAATTATTCTGCTTCGGCTGAGCTTCTGCTAAAGCTCATCAACCATCCACAGGCAGGAGCTTATGCTTATAACAATCTTGCCTGCCTTTATATAGATTTCAGTGAATTTGACCAAGCAAAAGAGGCGCTGGAGCGGGCAGAGCCAATGAAAGATGTTCCTGTGGAAGCGCTTTATAATCTCAGCCAGGTTCTCAGCCAGCTAAGGGAGTTTGACGCCTCTGATACCGCATATAAAAAAGCAGTGGCAATGAATGAAGGTGAGGTGGAGAGGTTTGATTTTTTGAAGGAGCTCGTCAGGGAGCCTATTATTGGTTTTCGCAGTTCAATCCCAAATTTTTTACTTAAAAAAGAGGCTGGCTTTCAAAAAGGTTTTGCTGAGTTGTTGGTGCAGGCTAAGTTTCGCTTCGCAATTTTGCTGATAGGGATTTTGCTCACTATATTCCTGCGCAAAAGATTAAAAGTGGGCATTTGTTCTTACTGCGGTGGGATTATCTGCCCGAACTGCCTTGCGGAGAGCAGAATAAAGGGAGTTTGTCAGGCGTGCTATCAGGCGTTTGTTTCTGGCAAGGCGCTTGACCCAAAAGCCAAAATGCTTCAGCGAAGCAAGGCGAGAAGGTATCATCAGATTACAGGTGGTGCTAGTGTTGTTCTCAATCTTCTTTTTCCGGGCTCTGCTTTTATTTTTGAGGAGCGGGCTGGTATTGGGCTAGTTTTTATGGTTTTTCCTTTGGCTTTTTTAAGCCTGCTTTTGGCACGCTGGGGTTTTGTTCCCAGCCTTATATCAATTTCTTTGGGATTTCCCTGGTGGATTTTGATTGGAGGCGGGATTTATTTTCTTTTTGCGCTAGTCGCGCTTATTTTATATTTTAAGCTTTTTTCTGTGGAGCTGTAAGCAATGGGACTTAAAGGTTCGCTTAGGGACTTTGGCATCAGCGAGATTTTACAGCTGATAGGTCTTCAGAGGCGGAGCGGAATTTTGGAGGTGCGCTCAGAGAGACTTCGCTACAAGATTTTTTTTGATTCTGGAAAGATAGTTTTGGTGGAAAAAGAGCCTGAGGAGCTGGGCGAGAGGCTAGAAGATTATCTTATCAGGGCACGGATTTTGGGAGCTGACCATATCCGCTATGCGCTGAATAAAGCCCGCTCCGAGCTAAAGATGTTTGAGCAGGTGCTTGTTAATCTCGGCTTGGTCAAGCCTGAAAATTTAAGACAGCTTCAGGCGATTCGCGCTCAGGATTTGCTTCATCAGCTTTTCCTTTTAAAGGAGGGTGAGTATGAATTTGAATCGCAAACTGTAAACTATCATCCTGAGCTTTGTGCCCTTTTGGACACCGAGCAGATTCTTATGGACGGATACCGGGTTAAGGATGAGTGGAGCAGAGTTATAAGAGCGGTTGGCGGATTTGATGCGGTTTTTAAGAAAAAGCCCGGAGAATTCGGATTATCTGACCGACTTGGCGCAGATGAGGAGCAGGTATATCGGCTGGTGGACGGAAGACGAACCATTGCGGAGCTGGCTGTTCTTACTCGCAAAACCAGATTTGATACCGCCAAAATCATTGCAGATTTGATTCAAAAAGAAAGGGTTGAGCCTGCGGTTGTTCCAAAAAAGCCCTTGAAGGAGGAGAAAAAGCGGGATGCACTTTTTGCTCAGCTTGTCTTTTGGGCTTTAGCAATAGTTTTTCTCGGGCTTTTAGCAGTTGGGGCGTGGGGATATTTAAAGAGAGAAAAGCCCAAAGCTGATTTCTCCGAGTGGCTCGGTGAGTATCGCGGAACGAGTGAGGAGATTTTTTATCTGGAAAAGGGTTATTATCCTCAAAGCTCAGATGAACTTTATAAGCAGGGGATAATTTCAAACAAAAGCTTGCATTTTCTTCAAAATGTTCAATAATAAAAGATGAAAATAAAGGGGTGATTTTAAAAGAAGCCCGATGCCAGCTGGCTCGGGCTTTGAGACTATAAAGGGCAAGGAAATGAATAAAAAACTAGCATACAGCATTGATTTAACTTTAGAAGATACCAATTTAGCCCGTGTGCTTTATGGTGAGCACAACCGCAACTTAAAAAGGATAGAGGAGCTCACCGAGGTTGAGATTCGGGCTAGGGGGAATGCTCTGCGCATTCTCGGCTCAGAGAGCGGGGTACGGGTAGTGGAGCGTGTGGTTAAGGAGCTGTATCGGCTTTTGAAAAAAGGCTATGCCATTACCGAGCACGATATAGAGCCAGCAGTTAAGATGATAAGCAAAGACCCTCATCTTCGCCTAGAGAGCCTTTACAGACAAGGGGTGGTAATTGCTGGCAGGCGTAAGCCTATTTTCCCCAAGAGCTTGGCGCAAAAGGAATATATGGAGGCTATTCGCAAGAATGATATTGTTTTTGCCATAGGTCCTGCAGGCACAGGAAAGACCTATCTGGCAATGGCAATGGCGGTTCAGGCGCTGAGCGAAGGAGAGGTAAGCAGGATTATCCTCACCCGTCCCGCGGTTGAAGCAGGAGAGAAGCTGGGATTTCTGCCCGGAGATTTAGTGGAAAAGGTCAATCCTTATTTGCGCCCGCTTTATGATGCTCTACACGATATGATGGATTTTGACCGTGCATCTCGCCTGATAGAAAGGGGAGTAATTGAGGTTGCACCGCTGGCTTTTATGCGGGGAAGAACCTTAAACAACAGCTTTGTCATTTTAGATGAGGCGCAAAACACCACCATTTTGCAGATGAAGATGTTTCTCACCCGCTTGGGCTTTGATTCCAAAGCAGTGATTACTGGAGATATTACTCAGATTGATTTAGAAGAACCCAAGGAGAGCGGTTTGGTTCATGTGACCAAGATTTTAAAGGGCATAGAAGGGATTCATTTTTCCTATTTCACTGAGCAGGATGTGGTTCGCCATCCTCTGGTTCAGGAGATTATTCGTGCCTATGAGGAAGATGAAAGGAAGCGAAAGGAGAGAAAAACCTAACCAAAGTTCCTGCCGATGACAACAAATCAAAAATCCCAAAAAATTTCCGCCTTTCTCTGGAAAAAGCGTGCTCGGATAGAAGAGCGGTTAAGAAAAGCGTATCAATCTAATCCAGAGCTGATGCGCTGGGTGGTTTATGTGCTGGTGGCACTGGTAGTGGTTTTGATTATTTTCTTTCCAAGACAGTATATTACTGCCCGCAAGTATCAGGTGGGAGAAGTTGCTGATAAAACCATTAGAGTGCTGCGGGACATAGAAGTTGAAGACCGAGTCACCACTGAGCAGAGGAAAAAAGAAGCACAGGAGCAGGCAAGAGATGTTTATGATTTTGACCCGAGCCTAAAAGATGAGCTTAAAAAGAATCTCACCAGCTTCTTCTCCAAAATGCAGGAGCTTTATCTTCCCAGAAAATCTGCTGGTGAAGAGATGATTTCTGTGCCCGAGGCATTTAAAAAGGAGCGGGAAGAAGAGCTGGTCAGTGAGTTAGGGGTTGAGCTGAGCGATAGGGAGCTTGGTATTTTAAGGAAATTCTATTTTGACCAGAAAATGCTCAATAATATTCAAAAAATCATTGATGAAATCTATTCCAAGCCCATTGTTTATGACATTCAAATTCTTCAAAAAGCAAAGGATAAAGGCATTATCATTATCAATTTAAAATCTGGTGAGCAAAAGCCAATTAATGATTACACGCAGATTAAAGACATTGGGCAAGCAAAGAAAGAGCTTAAAAAGCTCATTGACCAAAAGTTCGCCGGATATCCAAAAAGCCTGAAAAATGTCTTGAACAAGATTATATCTGACCTGCTCCGACCCAATTTAACTTTTAACAAGCAGGAGACAGAAGAGATTAAAAAGGAGAAGGTTCAGGCAGTAAAGCCTGTTTATTTTAAGCTGAAAAAAGGCGAGGTTATTGTTAGAAAAGGAGATAGAATAACAGAGGAGCAGTGGAAGAAGCTCAGGGCAATTCAGAGCGAGCAGAAGAAATTTGGCGGTGGATTTTTGTTCTTTGGTCTGCTCATTCTGATAAGCCTTACCCAGTTTTTCACTTATACCTTTAGCGAGCGGAACATAAAGAAGTTCAGGCTTCAGTATAAAGATTTAATCTTTTTAAGCATCTGCCTTATTGGTAGCTTATTTGTTCTTAAGCTGGTGGTGTATTTGGGTGGAAATCTTAAGGAGATTTTCTCTCTGCCAGATGAGGTGAGCTTTTATTATCTGGCAGGAGTAGCAGGAAGTGCAATGGTTGTGCGAATGGTTTTGAACAGCGAGACCGCAATTGTTTACAGCTTTTTACTCGCCCTGTTCTCAGGGCTGGTTTTGGGATTTGATTTTTATCCAGTTATATATCATCTGGTAGGTGCACTGGTTTGCGCCAATGAGATAGGAGCGTGCGAGCAAAGGAGCAAGATTTTTCGGGCAGGGCTGTTTTTGGGACTGGTAAATTTCATAATGGTGTTTTCATTTGCTCTTCTTAAAAATACCATTCAAGACCAAGAGCTACTTTTTTATAACAGTGTTTTTGCTTTTTCAGGTGGAATTCTCTCTGCCATAGTTACCACAGGACTGGTTCCTGCCATAGAAACGATATTCAACTACAGCACCAATATCAAGCTTCTTGAGCTATTAAATCAGGAGCATCCTTTGCTAAAAGAGCTCAGCCTGCACGCACCTGGCACGCATCAGCATAGCCTTTTGGTAGCAAATTTAGCAGAAGCTGCTGCTGAGGCAATAGGTGCCAATCCCATACTGGTTCGGGTGATGGCTATGTATCATGATATTGGCAAACTTTCCAAGCCTGAATATTTTGCTGAGAACCAGAGAGAGGGAAAGAACCCTCATTTAAAAATCAAGCCGACAATGAGCGCCCTTATTTTGACCAAGCACACCAAAGACGGGGTGGAGCTGGCAGAGAAGTATCATCTGCCCAAAGAGGTCATTGATGGCATTCGCCAGCATCACGGCACCAGCCTGATTAAATTCTTTTATGAAAAAGCAAAAGAGCTTGAAAACCCAGAAGTAGATACGGTTGTTGAGGAAGATTTCCGCTATCCAGGTCCCAAGCCCCAGACCCGTGAGGCAGGAATACTTATGCTGGCAGATATAATTGAAAGCGCCTCCCGCACCCTTCGTGAACCCAATCTCGCCAAAATCAGAGGAATGGTTGATAATCTGATTAATCGGGCTTTTATTGATGGTCAGCTTGATGAGTGCGAGCTTACTTTAAAAGACCTGCACGAGATTGCTAAAGCATTTACCAAAGTGCTGGGCGCTATGTATCATTCCCGACCTGACTATCCAGAGCCTGTGGAAAAAGGAGCGCAAAGTGCCAGAAAAAATCAGGGTCTTGATAAAGAATCAGCAAAACAGCAAAGTCCAACTGAACCAACTCCGGGCAAAGGCAAAGAAGCTATTAAAAGACTTGGGGGTTAGTCCAGCAGAGCTCAGCATTCTCCTGATAGATAACCAACAAATTCAAGAACTCAACCGAACTTGGCGAGGAAAAGACCAGCCAACAGATGTGCTTGCTTTTTCCCAGCGTGAGGGCGAGCTTGCCGACCCAAAAGACCCTCTGCTCGGAGATATCGTCATATCAGTAGAGCAGGCAAAAAAACAAGCAGAAGAGCATAAACACAGCCTAGAAGATGAGCTGGATTTGCTTTTAATTCACGGCATCCTTCATTTGCTCGGATACGAGCACGAAAAAGGCGGATGGCAGGCAAGAAAAATGCGCCAGAAAGAAAAAGAGCTTCTCAAATCCTTGAAAAATTGGAAGGATTCTCAAAACCCCAGCTCTTAAAAAATTTTTCCCCAAAAGAAAACGGGCTTATAATTTAAGCAGAAAAATTTTGCTTTTTAAATTGCTATGAAAGCCAGATTTATCTATCAGCTTATTTTTGCAGGCGCAAGCGGAATATTGTTTTTTTTAAGTTTTCCCCTTCCGCACGGGTTGAGTTTGGGATTTGTTGGCTGGTTCTGCCTTTTCGGGCTTTTTTTTGCCCTTGAAAATACAAGTCCAAAAAGAGCTTTTTTGCTCGGGCTGGTCTTTGGCTTGCTCGGCTTTCTCGGAATTCTTTACTGGGTGCCCTATAGTATGATTGTTTATGCAGGTATGAGCAAGGTCTGGGCATACCTTGCTCTTTTTCTCCTTGCCCTGATTATGGCAGGATACTATGCGATTTTTGCCCTAGGCTACCAACAGATTAAACTATTCTGCGAAAAGCACTTTTCCAAATTTCCTTATCTTGCTCTTTTGGTTTTTGCTTGCGCTTTGTGGATAAGCTTGGAATATCTGCGGGCATATTTTCCTTTTGGCGGATTCCCCTGGGCGCTTCTGGGGCTGAGTCAGTATAAATTTTTAAGCCTGATTCAGCTCGCTGAGCTCGGCGGTGTCTGGATGGTTTCTGCAGTGGTATTTTTAGGCAATTTTTCGCTTTATGCTTTGATTCGCTCAAGAAAAAAGGAGCGGATTTTACTACCAGTGCTCTTTTTTTTAATTCTTTTTTTATCTGCTGGCTTTGGCAAGTTGCGGATAAAGCAAATTGAACGACTGTTTGAATCAACCACCAAGCTTCAGGTGGGAATTGTTCAGCCCAATATTGACCAGAGCATCAAATGGAGTCCTGAATTTTTCTGGGCAGAGCTGGAAAAGCAGATTCAGCTTACAAAGAGTCTGGGAGAAAAAGATTTAATCATCTGGCCTGAAGCTTCCATCACAACATATTTTAATATCTACTGGCAGGTTGTGCCGAGATTAAAAGAAAAGCTCAGCCAGTTCGGTTGCTATCTTTTATTCGGAAGCGTAAGCAAAGAAAGCAATGGGCAAAGAATAAATTATTACAACAGCGCCTTTCTCCTTGCTCCTTTTGGAAAAAAGGTCTTGGGAAGATATGATAAAATTCATCTTGTTCCTTTTGGAGAATATGTGCCAATGCAAAAAATTCTCTTTTGGGTAGATGCCATTGCTGGAGGAGCAACTGGAAACACAACCGCCGGCAGGGAATTTACAATTTTTGATGCGGGAAGGTTCAAAATTGCCTGCGTTATCTGCTATGAGCTGATTTTTCCTTCACTGGTAAGGAAGTTTGTCAAACAGGGAGCAGAGCTTATGAGCACCATCACCAATGATGCTTGGTTTGGTGCTACCAGTGCGCCCTATCAGCATTTTGTCAATATGGTATTTAGAGCAGTTGAGAACCGAGTTTATTTCTTGCGCTCTGCCAATACCGGGATTAGCGGAGTTGTTGACCCCTGCGGAAAGATAATCACCAAAAGCAACATCTTTACTACCGAGACCCTGCAAGCAGAAGTAAGGCTCAAGCCCAACTCTTTAAAAACTTTTTATACCAAAGCAGGAGATTGGTTTTGCTGGCTAGCTCTTTTCTTGACTGGCTTTTGCTTTGTTATTATCCTAGCAAAAGAGAAATTTATGCCAAGGAGTGGAAAATGATGCTCGGAGAATATCAGGAGCGTGCGGACAGGCTCAGGGAGCAAATTCAGGAAATGCGGGGGTATCTTTGACCTAGAAGGGTGGAAAAAGAGAATAGCTGAGCTGGAAGAAAAATTAAATGATGCCCGCATCTGGGATAATGCCCAGGAGGCAAAAAAGCTCAATCAGGAATTTGCTCACCTTAAAGAGCGTCTGGAGCGATTTCAGAAGCTGGAGCAAAAGCTTGAGGATATTCAAACTTTAATTGAGCTGGCAGAAGAGGAGCAGGAAGCAGACCTAGAAAAGGAGATAGAAGCTGAGCTGAAGAGTACAGAAAAGGAGCTTGAGCGCTGGCAGATTGAACAGCTTTTTTCCGGAGAACACGACGAAAAAGATGCTATTCTTTCCATCAACGCAGGTGCGGGCGGAACCGAGGCAATGGATTGGGCGCAGATGCTTTTGCGAATGTATCTTCGCTACTGTCAGCGTATGGGCTTTGAAACTCAAATCGTTGATGAACAGCCGGGAGAAGAAGCTGGAATCAAAAGCGCAACTATCACAGTTAAAGGAAGGTATGCTTATGGCTGGCTTCGCTCAGAAAGCGGTGTTCACCGCCTTGTTCGCATCAGCCCGTTTGATGCCAACAAAAGAAGGCACACGAGCTTTGCTGCTGTGTTCGTAATGCCAGATATAGAGGAAGATATTGAGATTGAGATAAAGCCTGAGGATTTAAAAATTGACTTTTTTAGAGCAAGCGGTCCTGGCGGTCAGCATGTTAACAAAGCGAGTACAGCTGTGAGAATCACGCACATTCCCACAGGGATTGTTGTTCAGTGCCAGAACGAGCGCAGTCAGCATCAGAACCGAGCAACTGCAATGAAGATTTTAAAAGCCAGGCTTTATGAGCGGGAAAGGCGACTGCAAAAAGAAAAGCTTGATAAAGAGTTCCATTCGCAGAAAAAAGAAATAGAATGGGGCAATCAGATAAGAAGCTATGTTCTTCAGCCCTATCAGCTGGTAAAAGACCTTCGCACCGGATTTGAGACAGGCAATGTTCAGGCAGTTCTTGACGGCGAGCTTGAGCCGTTTGTTCTTGCATATCTGAAAAAGGAGGCGAGTGAGAAAAAGTGAGTGAGGAGCGCTCTGAGATAATTGCTAAAAGATACGAGAAAATCTCCCGCCTGCGCCAGCGAGGTTTTGACCCTTATTACAACAAGTTCAAGCCCAAGCACACCATTGGTGCGATACGCTCTCGGTTTGATAGCTATTCAGGTGAGGAGCTGGAGCATGTGGAGGATGAGTTTTCAGTTGCAGGAAGGATAATTCGGCTCAATTTAATGGGCAGGATAAATTTTATTGGGCTTCGCGACCGCACGGGCGAGATTCAGCTATATCTTGACCGTGGGAATTTAAATGAAGACAAGCGCTGGCTTTTAAAACAGCTAGATGTTGGTGATATTATCGGCAGTTGGGGCAGGCTCTTTCGCACCCGCACAGGAGAGCTGACCATTAACGGAAGGGATTTTGTTCTTCTTACCAAATCTATACGACCGCTTCCAGAGAAGTGGCACGGGCTTAAAGATGTTGAGGCAAGGTATCGCCAGCGGTATGTGGACTTAATAGCCAATCAGCGTGTTCGTGATATATTTCGCATTCGCTTCCAGATAATCAGCCTGATTCGCAGGTTTTTGGAAGAGCGGGGATTTGTTGAGCTGGAAACGCCCATCCTTCAGTCCATACCCGGCGGAGCCCTGGCAAGACCGTTCATCACCCATCACAACGCGCTTGATATTGACCTATATCTTCGTATTGCTCCTGAGCTTTTTCTCAAAAGACTTGTTGTTGGCGGATTTGAGCGGGTCTATGAGCTGGGAAGATGCTTCCGCAACGAGGGGATAAGCACCTGGCACAATCCTGAATACACTATGCTTGAGTTTTATATGGCTTATGCAGATTTTGAAGACTTGATGGAGCTTACTGAGGAGCTTTTGGTTTATCTTTTAGACCAGATTCACGCCAGGAGAAAAATTAACTGGCAGGGAAAAGAGCTGGATTTTACCCCACCATTTAAGCGGGTTCGTATGGAAGACGCGGTTGGTGAGAAGCTGGGCTTGAGCAAAGAGGAGATAAGAGCTGGCACCCCTCTTAAAAACTGGCTCCGCCAGAGGGGAATTGAGTTAGATGATAATGCTGGCTGGGGAAAGGCGCTGGTGGAAGCATTTGAAGAAGCGGTTGAGCCTGAGCTTATCAATCCCACCTTTATCACTCATTTTCCGGTAGAGGTATCACCGCTGAGCAGAAGAAATGAAGATGACCCAGAGCTTGTTGACCGCTTTGAGCTGATTGTTGCTGGCAAAGAGATTGCCAATGCCTTCAGCGAGCTCAATGACCCATCTGACCAGCGCCAGCGGTTTGAGGAGCAGGCAAAAGCAAGGGCAAGAGGTGATGAAGAGGCGCATCCCATAGATGAGGATTTTATCCGTGCACTTGAAGTTGGTATGCCACCCTGCGCAGGTGAAGGTATTGGCATTGACCGGCTGACAATGATTCTGGCAGATTGCGCCAGCATCCGAGAGGTCATACCTTTTCCGCTTTTAAGACCTGAATGAATTTTAGCAAAAAGGCTCTATAAGCAGGAGCAGGTAAGTTTAGTAAAAATCGGTTTAAATCTTTTTGCTAGCAGAGTGCCAAAAGATTTTTAAAAAGGCAAAATATGGTTCTTTGCGAAATGCGGATGGAAATTTTATCCTCCAGCTAAAAATTGGCTTATTGCAAAAGGTAGATATGAGAAATTAAATTCCGCCCTCGGTCTGTAAATGGAAAATCAAGCTTAAAGCCTCTGCTTGAGCGGTTTTTAAAAAGCAATCTTTTTTCAGAGCCTATTTTGTCTTTACGGTCATTGGAGCAAAGGGCACGCATACACGAAGGTCAAAAAAGATATTGCTGGGAAGATTTTGATACGCGGGAAAGATTTTTCTCTGCGGACATTGTCCTTCGCCAGGCGGATAGGCAATAATTACAACAGGTTCGGTCCAGTGCCGAATAATGCTGATATCAAGTGGAGTTTTTCCAACATAAACCTGATTAATTTCAATACTTGCTCCCTCTGGTATGGATTCTATATGGAGCTTCTCGCTGATAAGTGTTTTAGGGCAGTAGGTCATATCAAAATGTATTTTATCCGGGGTGCGTTCATAAAAAGGAATAAAGCGCCACTGCATACATTGCCCAGGCTGGGTGGGATATGCCCAGATTTCTAAGTTGTTTCCCCAATCGCAGATATCACAGCCTTTTAAATACTCACCACGAACAATGGTGGTTTTTAGCGGAGTTTCGCCCACATATTTCCCATTGATAACAATTCTCGCTCCCTCAGGATAAGAATCAATTTTTATGGTTTGGGATTGAAGATACCAAGGGGTGGATTTTTTAAGTGTCTGGCAGGAAGCAAAGATAAGGAAAATCAAAGCAGAAGAGAGAATTTTTAGCAAAGCTGATTTTTGCTTTGCCATTTCCTTTATTTTTAGATTTAGCTGGAATTAAAAAGCCTGTCAAGGGATTTTTTAAAGGGTTTTAACCAGCTGAAATTCTGCATTTTAAGCTGTTTTCTTGACAACAAAAAGCAAATCATTAAGATAAAAGCTAGGAAGGGCGATTAGCTCAGCTGGATAGAGCACTGGCCTCCGGAGCCAGGGGTCAGGGGTTCGAATCCCCTATCGCCCTCCATTTCTTTAAAGATAAATTGAAATTTGATGGCAAAAAGAAAAGCGCTTTATCTTTTTATTATCCTTTTCTTTTCCTTCCTCGCCTATCTCCCTTCCATTAAAGGAGAATTTTTGCTTGATGAATACTACCTGATTTTAAATGACCCAAGAATTAAGTATCCTTCGGACTGGAAGGGATTTTTTCTGGAAAAATTTTGGTCAGGAAAGTATCGGGGAATTTATTATCGTCCGCTTATTACATTAAGCTATGCTTTTTGCTGGATGATAAGCAAGGATAATCCCTTGAGCTATCATATTTTTAATTTGCTTTTTCATCTTGGGGTGGTTGTGGTTTTATTTTTTTTAAGCCAGAGATTTTTGGACCGAGCTGGAATTCTTGCCACCTTTATCTTTGCTATTCTTCCTTCTCATACCGAAGCGGTGTGCTGGATACCTGCCCGAACTGACCTTATGGCAGGATTTTTTCTTATTTCAGCTTGGAGCTTGTGGCTGAAAAAAGAAGCAAAGGATTTTAAAACCAGACTCTGGTTTTATCTTGCCTGCTCCTTCTTGTGGCTTTTGGCGCTTTTTTCCAAAGAGATGGCAATAACAATGCCTGCTCTTATTTTTCTTTATGACTGGTGGAGAGGCGAGCGAGGAGCAAAGGGCATAAAAGAGATTTTTAAAAAAGACTGGCTAGGATATCTGCTTATGGCAGGTGTGCTTGCTTTTTACCTGATTTTACGCCACAAGGCTTTATCTGCTCCTGGTCCTGCTCCTGCTCCTAATTTTATGGAGAGATTTAACTGGTGGGAGAAGCCTTTGGTGGTCTTTCGGCTCCTGAGCGCGTATTTAATGCTCGGATTTTTCCCTAATCTGTTCTACTTTGACTGGGCATATAAAAATCAACCTCTTTCAGGTTCATTAATTGCTTTGCTTTTAGTGAGTGCGCTTTTGTGGATAATGGCTGTGGCTTGTTTGGTCTGGGCGTGGAGAAAAAGAGTAATAATTGGGCTTTTGGGCTGGCTCTGGCTTATAAGCCTTTTCCCTGTCCTTCATATCTTTTCCTTTCCAACCCCGATGGCAGAAAGATTTTATTATCTCCCAAGTATGTTCTTTTGTTTGGGATTTGTCTGGCTGATTGAAAGGTATTTAGAGGGCAAGCTGGCAAAAGGAGCTGTTTTTTTACTGCTGGTTTTTTACTTTCTTTTTAGCTTTTCCTCTGCTCAAAACTATCAAACTAGAATTCGCTACCTAAGAAGGTTCATAAAGATTTTTCCCCAAGATGTTGGCATTCGCAATGCTTTGGGGCAGGCATATATGGAAAAGGGCTGGCTGAAAAGAGCAGAGCAGGAGTTCAACCGCTCAATCTCTCTCTTCCCTGAGTGCGTGGAAGCATACACAAACCTTTCGCTGGTTAAGCTTAAACAAGGTGAATACAAAACCGCCATAAATCTTCTTCAAAAAGCTATAAAAATAAACCCGAGCTATGATTGGGCTCATTATGTTTTGGGAATGATTTATAAAAGGCTATCTCAAACCGAGCAAGCAGAAAAAGAATTCCTTTATGCTTATAAAGCTGGTCATTTAGATGCAGGATACCAGCTGGCGCTTTTATACTTTGAGCAGAAAAACACCTCAAAAGCCAAATCTTTACTTGACCAGATGCTCAGCAAAGCTGGCTGGCACCTTGCCAGCATAAAGCTTAGGTTAAGGATTGCTCTTTGGGAAAATGATAGGGAGAAAATTTCCCAGCTTTTAAAGCTGGCAGAAAAGTATAGATTAAAAGACCCGTTTGTTGATGAGCTGAAAAAAGGGTTTTAATTATTCTTCTTTTTCTGAATCCTTATTATCTTCTGGCTCCTGCCAGTCCTTTCCGCCTCTGATGAGCCTTAACTCTCTTTCTAGCTCTCTTTTTCTCTTTTTGGATTTTTCCTCCTCGCTCGGCTCAGGCTCTCCCTCTATGCTTCGGTATATTCTTGCTTCCTCCCCTGCGCCCGCTGGCTTAAAAGAAGTTATCTCCATCCAAGGGATTTGAACCCAAGTGGTCTCACATTGAAGATACACCCACTCCTCATCAGCTCCCTTAAAAATCCCTGTGTATTCTATTCCATAAGCTCTTACTACCACCCGCTGATGCAGATATCTCCAGATTTTATCCTTCATTTTTTATTCTTCCCACTCATTCCGCAAAATTAAAATTTGATTAAAATTCTTGACAAGAGACCAAAATTATGATAAGCAATTTT
>CAZQJX010000010.1:0-34557 GCA_964592965.1 uncultured bacterium | reverse complement strand
TGTGCTGGAGATAAAGCAGGAATTTTCCAGCCTTGAGTTTTCGCGCTGGGCAGAGAGAAATTCAGAAAGCTTGCTTGAGGAGCTTGTGGGTTTGGCAAAAGGCAAAGAGGCGGATTTAATTCTTTTTCCTTCGCTTTTTTCTCAGGCTTTAAAAGAGCAGATTTTCAGGGCTTTGGAAAAGGAAAGCTCAGCGCAGGTTCGTGAGCTTTTGGCTCTTCCGCCTTCGGTTCCGGGAAAGCGCTTGCAAGAGTTTTTAACAAGTCGGCTTGAAGAGGGGGGAATAAAAAGGTTAAAAGGAAAAGCCCTGGGCTTTCGGGCAGATGGAAGGAAAGTAAAAGCAATACTGGCAAGAGTAGGAAGAGATGAGATTGAAATTTCTGCTCAGGCAATAGTTTTGGCAACTGGGAGTTTTCTTTCTGGTGGAATTTTCAAGCAGGGAGAGTTTAAGGAAGAGATTTTTGGATTAAAGATTTTTTCTAGCTCTCAAGCTTTGGGAAGGATTTTTACAGAAAAACTTACCAGCAAAACAATTACTTCTCCGCAGGCAGTATTCAGCGTGGGGATAAAAGTTAATGAAAACTTGCAACCAGTAGATGAGCAGGGCAGGGTGGTTTTTGAAAATCTTTTTGCTTGTGGCTCAATTTTAAATGGCTGTAATTACATTTTTGATGGCACTGGCGCAGGAACATCTCTTTTAACCGGGCTAAGAGCAGGAAAGGAGGCATCAAACTTTTAAAAGGAGGGGAGAAAATGATTAGCGCTTATGTTTTGATTGAGACCAGCGCAGGAAAAAACATCAAAAATGTTCGTGACCAAATCAGGCGTTTTAAGGGAGTGAAAAGCGCAGAGCTGGTAACAGGTCCTTATGATATTGTGGTGAGGATTGAGGGAAAGGATATGAGCGATTTAACCAAAATTGTCACTGAGAAGATTCTTGGTGTAAAGGGAGTGGGAAAGACCATCACCTTGGTGGTAATCTCGTAGAGTACAGAGTTTTTGACAAATTTATCTATAAATGTTAAGAATTTTATGGTAATGTTAAATCCTAAATATTTGCTGAGACATCCTATAACAAATCTTGAAAGACCGAGAGAATTTAGAAGACTATTAAATGCTTCTTTTAGTAAATTTTCTCAATTAGTTAAATTGTCGGATTCTCCTTTTTTCCCTTTTACAGCGGTTGTAGAGCCAACAAATATTTGTAACCTTTCTTGCCCCCTTTGCTTTACAGGTCAAAAGATTGAAGGAAGAAAAAAAGGCTATATGGAAATTGCCACTGCTGAAAGAATTGCTGAACAACTAGGACCATATCTTTTGGATGTTGAATTGGATAATTGGGGAGAAGCTTTTCTTCATCCTAAAATTTTTGAAATAATTAAAATTTTTAAATCGGTGAAAGTTCATACCGCTATTTCATCAAATCTGTGCATAAAAAATTTTAACCCTGAGGGAGTTATTGAATCTGGGTTAGACCTTTTAATTGTAAGTATGGATGCTGCTCGTGAATCAACTTACTTAAAATATCGAGTAGGCGGAGATTTTCATTTAGTGCTTGACAATATTCGTAAGCTGGTAGAAACGAAAAAAAAGATGAAAAGAAGCAATCCTTATATTTTGCTTAAATTTTTAATCTTTCCACATAATGTTGATGAGCGTGAAGAATTTAAGAAATTAGCCAACTCTCTAGAATGTGATGATATTCTTTTCTGGCAGGCTTATTATCCTAAACAATTAGTCAAGAATTATTTTAAATACCTAACTCCAGAGCAGATTTCTCTTATTTCTAGAGAAACTCGTTATGCAAAAAAGAAGACCTGTTTCTGGCCTTGGGCAGGAGTTACGATTAATTATGACGGTAGTATTTCGGTATGCTGTGCGGGAAATTCTTATTTCCCCAAATATGATTTAGGGAATATTAATGAACAGGATTTTGAAGAAATTTGGCACAATAGCTTATATAAAGAAATAAGAGAAGTATTTAAAGGTAAAAAGCCAACTTCTCTTCAAGCTTCTCCTTGTTGGAGCTGTTGGAATGGAGAAGATATAGAATATACCTAATCAGCCCGCTTTCTTAAAAAAGTAGGAATTTCTAAATCCGCCTCGCTTTCTTCATCAAGGTATTTTGCCAATCGCTCTTGCTGTCTTTGTCTTATGATGGTTGGTATATCAAGGTAGTCAGAGCGCTGATTGGAAGCTATTTTGATATAGGCTTTTCTTTTGTCAATGCTGTCAAATCCTGTAGCAATAACCGTTACCCTTACTTTTCCTTTCATTTGTTCCTCAATAACTGCTCCGAAGATGATAAGAGCCTGCTCATGCACCTCTTGCCGAATTAATTCAGTTGCCTCATTAACCTCAAAAAGGGTGAGGTCTTCTCCTCCAGTAATGTTGATGAGCACTCCTCTTGCTCCTTCAATCCTGACATCTTCCAGAAGCGGATTAGAGATTGCCCGATGAGCAGCCTCAACTGCTCGCTCCTCTCCCTCTGCCTCACCAATACCCATAAGCGCCATTCCCGGTTCTTTCATTATGGTTTTTACATCTGCAAAATCCACATTTACCAGACCCGTCTGGGTTATGAGGTCAACAATTGCTTTTACTGCATGAAGCAGGACTTGGTCCACAATTTTAAAAGCATCAAGAAAGGTGGTGTTGCGGTTGGCAATTTTTAATAACCGCTGATTGGGAATGACAATCAAGCTATGCACTTCTTCTTTTAGCTCTTCAATTCCCTTGAGCGCGATTTCTTTTCGGCGCAGTCCTTCAAAATCAAAAGGAAGGGTGACCACTGCCACGGTAAGTGCTCCTAATTCTTTGGCAATGCGGGCAATTACAGGGCTGGCACCGGTTCCTGTTCCTCCTCCCATTCCCGCGGTGATAAAAACCATATCCGCACCTTCAAGGAGCTTTTCAATTTCTGGGGAAGATTCTTCGGCAAATTTTCTTCCTACTTCTGGGTCTTTGCCTGCTCCCAGTCCTGGACCCATTGTTAGTTTTTTATCAGCTAGACTTATGCTCAGAGCCTGCGAATCAGTATTGGCAGCAATAAATTCCACGCCAGTAAGACCGCTTCTGACCATATTGTTGAGGGCATTTCCTCCACCGCCACCAACTCCAACAACTTTTAATCTGGCTCCCGGAAGGGTTTGTTCTACGAGCTCTATCATCTTTCCACCTCCTTTTCCGCTTCTGGATTAAGCAAAATACTCAACCATAAAGTCTTTGAGCCTGTCTATTATTTTTTGAAAGATGTTATTATCACGGATTCTGAAACCTCTTCTATTGAGATTTTTCCTGCCCCAAAGCACGAGTCCCACTCCAGTAGCGAACATAGGGCTGTTAACCACATCCACCAATCCACCTACTCCTTGGGGTTTGCCAACCCGAACAGGCATTTCAAATACCTGCTCGCCCAGCTCCTCAATTCCAGGTAGAAGAGCGGTTCCACCAGTGAGGACCACTCCAGCAGAAAGCAGGTCTTCCATACCAGAGCGATGAATCTCTCTGTTGACAAGCTGGAAGATTTCTTCCACCCTCGGCTCAATAATTTCGCAAAGGAGCTGGCGGGGAAGTTCTCGTGGCTTTCTTCCACCCACGCTTGGCACCTGAATAACCTCGTCTTTACTTACCAGCTTTGCCATTGCACAGCCATATTTTCTTTTGATTTTTTCTGCTTCTGCGCTCGGTGTGCGAAGACCAGCCGCAATGTCGTTGGTGATATGATTTCCGCCAAGAGCAAGCACATTGGTATGCCTGATGGCACCGCGATACCAGATGGCAAGGTCTGTGGTGCCACCGCCAATATCAACGAGAGCCACGCCAATTTCCTTTTCATCAGGACCGAGCACCGCCTCACTGGAGGCAAGCTGTTCCAAAACAATATCAGAGACATTCAGCCCACAGCGATTGCAACAGCGGACAATGTTCTGAACAGCAGTAATTGCGCCTGTGACAATATGCACCTTAGCTTCGAGCCGAACTCCTGTCATTCCCAGCGGGTCTCTTACTCCATCTTGGTCATCAACAATAAATTCCTGAGGCAAAATGTGAATAACCTCTCGGTCAATGGGAATACTTATTGCCCGTGCTTGGTCAACCACCCGCTTGATGTCATATTCGGTTACTTCACGATTTTTTATGGCAACTATACCATGACTGTTAAACCCTTTGATATGCCCGCCAGCAATACCAACATAAACATTGTTAATTTCGCATCCTGCCATCAGCTCCGCTTCTTCAATAGCCCTTTTGATTGATTCAACTGTGGCATCAATATTCACCACCACGCCCTTTCTCAAGCCATTGCTGGGCGTGGTTCCCAGACCCACGATTTCCAGTCCTTCTGGTGTGGATTCTGCCACAATAGAACAGACTTTAGTCGTTCCCACATCCAGCCCCACTATTAAGTTCTCTTTGCGTGCCACTTTATCTCCCTCCTTTTTGGAATTTCATCTTTTCGGCTCTGCCTCCTCTTTGAAAAATCTTGCAACTACCCGCTCAGGATGGGTTAAATCCAGCTCTTTGAGCAGATGAAAATCACTACCCATCTCAAAGGCTATTTTCAAGAGCTTTTTAAATCTCTGCTTTTGATTATCCTCTCCCAGTCTGACCAAAGGACCTTTCTTCAAAATAATGCTTAATCCGAATTCTGGCTCAATATAAAATTCTGAAATCTGACCGCAGGGAATAATCTTTGAATTTCTGGCAATCTCCCAGATAGCAAATGCCTGCTCAACCCATTTTTTGATACTAGGATTATTCAAGTCTGAATAATTTATGCCTGTAAAAATGGGATAATTTAAGCTATCTTCGGGAATGAGTTTTTTAAAGATTTTTAGGTCACTGTTTAGGTAATAAAGCTCATCAAGGGCAATGATGGCTTTTGGCTCTTGTTCCTCAATTTCTATTACCACACAGTCAGGCAGTTCTCTTCTAATGCGAACATTTTTTACCCAAGGATGATATTGAATCTTTTTCGCCACCTCAGCGAGCTTAAAATCAAAAATCCCCATACCTTTTTTAAGACCGCTAAGATAAAGAATTTCTTCTTCAGTTGAGTGCTTGGTTCCCAAAACTTTAATCTGGTTGATTTCAAAAAATTGAGAATGCTTTAGTTTATTCCAGCCAGCTTTGGCGCCCATAATCAAAAAGCAGACTAGCGTAAGTTCAAATATTCTTATCCATAGCATTGAAGGTTTTTTGGTTTTTTTGCTCCTTTTATATTTTCTTTTCTGCTTCATTTCTTTTTGATAAGCGCGCTTTTTAACATCCGCTCAACCAGCTCATCAAAGCCTATTCCAAAGGCTTTGGCGCTCATTGGCAAAAGGCTCAGCTCGGTCATTCCAGGAATGGTGTTAACTTCCAGCACAAATGGTCCTCTTTTTTCATCTAGCCGAAAATCAACCCTTGCTCCGCCTCGGCAATGAAGCACCTGATATGCCTGCTCTGCCAGCCTACGAATCCAATCCCTCAACCCACTTGCTAAAGGAGCAGGAACAATGTATTTGCTTTTTCCGCTGTATTTTGCCTCGTAGTCATAAAATTCATTTGGCGGAACTATCTCAACTACTTCCAGCGCCTCTCCATCTAGAACCCCGCAGGTTATTTCCCTTCCTGAAATGTATTCTTCAACAATGGGAAGCTCGTCATACTGTTTGGCTTTTTCTAGAGCAGGTTGAAATTCCTCTCTGCTTTTAACAATGCTCACTCCCACAGTGCTACCTTCTGCGCTTGGCTTGACCACTACCGGAAGCTGGAATTTCATTTCTTCAAAAACAAATTCTTCGCTTAAGGCAGGGCAGTAGCGGGGAGTGGGAATTTGGCTCTGCATAAAAAGCGCCTTTGACTGAGGCTTGTTCATTGCCAGCGCACTTGCTACCACTCCTGAGCCTGTGTAAGGAATTCCAAGAAACTCAAGCATTGCTTGAATCCTTCCGTCCTCACCCCATCCGCCATGAAGAGCAATAAAAGCCACTTCTATGCCAGATTGTTTAATCTGCTCAAGCACATTCTCATCGACCACCAATGGATGAGCATTATATCCTAGCCTTTTAAGCGCATTTAAGACCGCTTCTCCGCTCTTTAAGCTTACCTCTCGCTCCGGGCTCACTCCGCCCATAATTACTCCGATTTTTTTGTCCTTAAATTCGGGTATCATTGTTTTCTCCCAAGATCTCTATTTCTAGCTCTAGCTCTATGCCTTTTTCTTTTTTTGCTCTCTCTCTAATGATATTTATCAATTCCATTACTTCTTTTGCTTTTGCCCTTCCTCGATTGATGATGAAGTTAGCGTGAAGGTCTGAAATCTGTGCATCTCCAATTCGCAAGCCTTTTAAGCCCAGCTCCTCAATTATTCTTCCTGCATAATCTCCTTTGGGATTTTTGAAAATAGAGCCTGCACTGGCAAAAGCAACAGGCTGGGTGCGCCTTCTTTTTTTCAAATACTGGACTATCCTTTCCCGAATTGCCTTTGGGCTATCGTTTTCAAGCTCAAATTCTGCTCCGATGATTATCTCGCCAGCTTTTAGCTCAAGGCTTCTGTAGGTGAAATTCAGCTCTTTTTTTGGCTTTAAATACCTACCTTCAGGATAACGATAAAATTCCACCCGAACTATCCGCTCGCTGATTTCACTGCCTTCTGCTCCTGCATTCATACGAATTGCTCCGCCAACCGTGCCGGGAATGCCTGCGCAGAACTCCAATCCTGCCAGTCCCATCTCCTGACAGAACTTAACCAGTTGATTTAGCTTCACACCTGCACCTACTCGGACAGTAGTATCTTGTGCTTCTATCCAGTTAAATCCCTCTTGTAGATTAATCACCACTTCTTCCAGTCCGCCGTCTTTTACCAAAACATTGCTACCTTTTCCGAGCACTCTCCAGGGCAAGCCAGCTTTTTCACAGCTTTCAACCACCACTGCCAGCTCAAATCTGTCTTTAGGAAAGACCATTAATTCGCAAAGACCGCCGATTTTAAAAGTGGTAAAGCGCTTCATTAAAACCCTTTGCTCCACTCTTCCGGAAATAATTCGGGAGAGCTTTTCCGCCAGTTTTTCAAATTCTTTTTTTTGCTCAATCATTTTTTCAATCTTTTAAAGATTTCTTCTCCAACCTGCCAGATATTTCCTGCTCCAAGGGTAAGGAGCAAATCTCCAGATTTAAGGTTTTTCTCCAGCCATAAGATAATCTCGTTAAATTCAGGGAAAAAATAGGTTTCAAGATTTTTTCCTTTTCTATGTTCAGCTACTTTTTGGAAAAGCTTTTTGCCATCAATTCCTGCAATTGGGTCTTCACCCGCAGGATAGATTTCTGTCATCACCAGCACATCTGCTTGGTCAAAAGCAGAAGGAAATTCATCTAAAAGAATTTTGGTTCTTGTGTAGCGATGAGGCTGAAACACGCAAACCACTCTTTGGGGCTTAAGACCGCTTTGAGCTGGCTTCCATTCTCTGGTTGCTTTTAGTGTTGCCTGAATTTCACGGGGATGATGACCATAATCATCTACCACCACAATTCCGCCCACCTCTCCCTTGATTTCAAATCGGCGATGCACTCCTTTAAAGCCATTTAAAGAACTTGCCTGCACATCAAAATCCACGCCCAGCTCAAATCCAACAGCTATACAAGCAAGAGCGTTGATGGCATTGTGCCTTCCTGGCATTCCAAGAGTTATTCTTCCCAAATTCTCTCCCTGATATATCACCTCAAAACTACAGCCGGATTTTTCTGGATATATTTCTACTGCACGAAGCTCTGCATCTGGCGACTCTCCATAAGTGATATACCTGCGCTCAATCTTTCCCAAAAGACTCCTCACCACAGGGCAGTCAATACAAACTACATCCAGACCATAAAAAGGCACTTCATTAAGAAAATGAAGAAAACTCTCGCAAAGGCTTTCAAAATTGCCATAATGGTCTAGGTGCTCTCGGTCAATGTTTGTCACCACAGCAATCACCGGGTGGAGTTTTAAAAAGCTTCCATCGCTTTCATCTGCTTCTACTACCATCAGGTCGCTTTCTCCCAGCCTTGCTCCTGAGCCAAAGCTATCTAGCTTTCCGCCAATAACAGCGGTTGGGTCCAAACCTGCTTGATGGAGAACAGTTGCAATCATAGAGGTCACAGTGGTTTTTCCATGAGAGCCTGCAACTGCAATTCCGTGCTTTAGCCTCATCAGCTCTGCCAGCATCTCTGCACGGGGAATAACAGGAATTTTTCTTCTCCTTGCCTCAATCACTTCTGGATTATCTTCCCGAACCGCAGAGCTAATCACTACTACCTCTGCATTTCCTATTTGCTGGGGTTTATGCCCGTAAAAGATTTTTCCACCGAGCTTTTTCAGTCTTTCAGTAATTTCAGTTTTTTTCAGGTCTGAGCCAGAAACTTCATATCCGAGATTAATAAGCACCTCTGCTATTCCGCTCATCCCAGCTCCACCAATTCCAACCAGATGAATCCTTTTGACCTTTCCCCACATAGGCTTTTGCGCTGGATTTTTGCGAGAAAATACCATCAGCCTTCCCCTGCCAGTTTCATCATCTCCTGCGCTATTATTTTGCCAGCAAAAGGTTTTGCTAATTTTTTTGCTTGCTCTTTCATTTTCAGCCGAAGCTCATCATCTTCAATCAACCTGATGATAGCAGTTGCCAGCTTTTTTCCATCAAGCTCCTTTTCTTCAAAAACCCAAGAGGCGCTATTTTCTTCTAAATACCTAGCATTGCTTAATTGATGGTTGTTGGTCGCATAGGGATAAGGAATGAGTATGCTGGGCACGCCAGCCAGTGCCAGCTCAAAAATAGCTCCTGCTCCTGCTCGGGAGATAACCAGGTCTGCTTGCCTCAGCTTTTCTCCCATATCTTCAATAAATTCATAAACCTCAGCAGAAAATCCCGCCTTTTGATATGCCTGTTCCATCTCTTGCCTGCTAGATGTACCAGTCATATGAACAATATGGATTTTTTCTCTTTTTTCTTTGAGATGCTCAAGCGCATCTTTAACAAGCCTGTTGAGAGATTTTGCTCCCTGACTTCCGCCGATGATTAAAATCTGGAATTTCTCTTTTTCTTTTTGAGCTGAACCTTCCATAAGTTTTAAGCAGACGGATTTGCGAACAGGATTTCCAGTCAAAATGAACTTTTCCTTTTTAGCCAAAGGAAAATATTTTTTAGCGTTTTCAAAGCTTAAAAAGATTTTGTTAGAAATAATGCCAAGAAGCCGATTGGCAAGACCGGGATAGCTATTTTGCTCGTGGATAGCCCGTGGAATTCTTAAAACAAAGCCTGTCAAAACCACAGGCACAGATACATATCCACCCATTCCGAGAACCGCTTTTGGATGGAATTTTATCATCAAAGCAAATGTGCTCATCATTCCTGCCAGTAGTTCGAAAATAGCTTTAGTTTTTTTGAGCCAGCTCTGTCCTGAGAACTTTCCTGCACGAATCAGCTTAAAAGGCATTCCGCACCTGGCAAAGATTTTTTCTTCCAGCCCGCCTTTTGCACCCACAAGCAGAACCTGATTGTTTTTATTCAGTTCCAAAAATTCTTCTGCCACTGCTAAAGCAGGGAAAATATGCCCGCCAGTTCCACCGCCTGCAATAATCATCCTCATCTTTGATACCTCTTTGCTGAGATGTTCAGTAAAATCCCACAGCAGACAAAATTAATTACCAGCGAGCTACCGCCATAGCTTAAAAAAGGAAGCACAAGTCCTTTTGTTGGTAATAACCCAGTAACTACTGCCATATTGATAACAGCGGGAAGACCTATCATAGCAGTAAGTCCCATTGCCAGATAGCAACTATATTTATTAGGTGAAAGAATTGCTACCCAAAGACCGCGGGTGATGAAAATCCCAAAGATAATGATTACTACCATAACCCCAATCCAGCCCAGCTCCTCGCCAATAACTGAAAAGATGAAATCTGTGTGCGCATCAGGAAGATAAAAGAGCTTTTGATGGCTCATACCTAATCCCACGCCAAAAATTCCGCCTGAGCCAAAGGCAAAGAAAGATTGAATAAGCTGAAATCCTGCGGATTGGGCATATTGCCAGGGGTCAAGAAAGGCAATGATTCTCTGCCAGCGGTAATCCTCATGAATTAAAAAGAAATAGAGTAGGGGAGCGGATAAAAGCCCAGCTCCTATAAGATAACTTAATCTCACTCCTGCAATATAAAGCATCAGAAGTGCCAAAAGGGCTATTGATAGGGCACCGCCAAAATCAGGCTCAATCAATACCAATCCTACTACCAACCCGATGATAAGAAGGAAAGGGATAAATCCCTTTTTAAAGCTCTTTAAATTCTCATCTCTTTTAGCAAGAGAATGAGCAAGGTAAATGACCAGCGCCAGCTTGGCAATTTCGCTGGGCTGAAATTGAATAGGTCCAAGATGAATCCAGCGATGAGCGCCACGAATTGGCGGAAACACAAACACAACCGCTAAAAGCAGGATTGCCAAAACCACTAAAGGAAAGGCAAAATATCTTAAATGATTGTGGTCAAGGTGCATAACTAAAAACATCAAGCTTAAGCCCATTCCCAGCCAGATAAGATGCTTTTTCAAAAAGAAATATGGGTCTTGATAGTATTCCTGAGCAAGAATGGAGCTGGTGGAATAGACCATAATTAAGCCAAAAAGGCTCAGAATTAAAATTGCTCCCAAGAGCCAGAGGTCAAAGTTTAGGTCTCGCTCAAACCATTTCATTTTAATTCTCCCACCAGCTTTTTAAATTCTTTTCCCCGCTCTTTATAATCTTTAAACTCATCAAAGCTGGCACAGCCTGGGCTTAAAAGCACCACCCAGCCGGGCTTCGCTAGCCTGTTTGCCAAAAGAAACGCTTCTTTCATTTTATCCACTCTTTGAGCTGATACGCCTTTTTGCTCAAGCTGATTTTTTATATCATCGCCTGCCTCGCCAAAGCAGATTACTTTTACTTTTTTTGTTTTTACTAGTTCAGCAAGCTCGGAGAAATCATTATCTTTGTTTCTTCCACCCAAAAGTAAAATAATTGGCTCATCAAAGCTTAAAACCGCATTGATAACTGAATGAGGATTGGTGGCTTTAGAATCGTTGTAATATTTAACTCCGTTAAACTCCCTTACAAATTCAAGCCGATGCTCAAGGGGCGAAAAGCTATCAATAACCTTTTGGACTTGCTCTTTCTCCACTCCCCAGCTTCCCGCACAGCAAATTGACGCAAGGAGATTTTCTAAATTGTGTTTTCCAGCTAGCTTCCAGTTTTTAAGAGAAAGGCTGAATTCTCGGCGTGAATTACGATAGATAACCTGACCACCAGCAAAGAAAGCTCCAGCTTTATCTTCAAGATTATCTCCAAACCAAAGGATGTGGGAGCTAATATGTTGTTCCATTTTTCTTACCCAGGGGTCATTGGCATTAAGCACAGCAATCTCATCTTTGTTTTGATTGGCAAAAAGCTTCAGCTTGGCATTAAAATAAGCTTGCATATTTTGATGCCGGTCAAGATGGTCTTGCGCCAGATTGAGCATTACACCGATTTTAGGCTTAAAGCTCTTTGACTGGGCGAGTTGAAAACTGCTCACCTCAAGAATAATCACCTCTGGCTTTTTCTCCTCTACCACCAATCGGGAAAGAGGAGTGCCTATGTTTCCACCCACCCAAGCTTTTTCGGCATAAGCTTGATGGAAGATTTCTCCAAGAAGGCTCACTGTTGTGGTCTTTCCGTTGGTCCCGCTAACCGCGATAATCGGTGCGGTTGTGAAGCGCCAGGCAAGCTCAAGCTCGCCGATTATTTCAATGCCTTTTTGAGCAAGAGATTTAAACAAAGGTTGATTTTCATCTACACCCGGGCTTAAGACCACAAGCTCGCACTTATCAAAGTCTTTTAGCTCGTATCCTGCAAATTTAAAACTTACATTTAATTTTTCCAGCTCTTTCATTTGTTGCTCAAGCTCGCTTTTAGGCTTTTGGTCAAATGCTTTTATTTGAGCGCCCATTTTTGCTAAAAGCTTGCACGCCCATACACCGCTTTCTCCCAAGCCAACCACACAAACCTTTTTATCTTTAAGCTCCATAGCTATCTCAGCTTGATTGTGCTCAGCGCAAAAAGAGCAAGGATAATTTGAATAATCCAGAAACGAACAATAATTTTTGGCTCTGCCCAGCCCTTTTTCTCAAAATGATGATGAATTGGCGCCATAAGAAAAACCCTTTTTTTCTTCCACTTGTAAAATCCCACCTGAAGGATTACAGAAAGAGCTTCTAAAACAAAAAGCCCGCCAACAATTAAAAGAGCAAACTCCTGCTTGGTGATAACCGCTACTGCACCAATACCGCTTCCCAGCGAGAGAGAACCAACATCACCCATAAATACCTCTGCTGGATAGCTGTTGAACCACAGAAATCCCAATCCTGCTCCAACAATGGAACCTGTAAAAACACATAGCTCTCCTGAGCCAGGGATATATGCGAGCCGTAAATACTCTGTGTAATCTGCCCTTCCTGAAATGTAGGCAAAAATTGTGTAAGTGCCTGCTACAATCACAACCGGACCTATGGCAAGTCCATCCAATCCATCAGTAAGATTTACCGCATTGCTGGAAGCAACCACAACTAAAAGGGCAAATAAAAGATACCAGAATCCAATCTCAGGATGAATGTTCTTAAAGAAAGGAACCCAGAGTCGAAAATCATATCCATTAAGCCAGACCATAAGGCTGAGTGCTCCAAAGCCAAAAACTATTTGAAGGGCGAGCTTTAGCTTTCCTGGCATACCTTTTCTTGCTTTTCCCAGACTTTTCAGCTTCCAAATGTCATCAACTAGCCCGATTAAGCCAAAGCTAAGGCTGATTATGCTCACCGTCCAGATATAAATATTCTTTGGGTCTGCCCAAAGCCAAGTGGTGATAAGCAAAGAGGCAAGAATTAATACTCCACCCATTGTGGGTGTGCCTGCTTTTGCCCTGTGCGCCTCCGGACCATCTGTTCTTATGACCTCACCAATCCCTTTCTCCTTCAGCCATCTAATCAGTAGCGGTCCCAAAAGCACAACTATGATAAAACTGGTAACCATTGCCAAGCCGGTGCGAAAAGTCAAATACCGAAAAACATTAAAAATAATATGATGCGTATGTAGGCTGTATAAAAGCTTATAAAGCATTTTTTTGCTCCTTAACCCAATCTACTAATCTCCAAAGCCCAACCCGATTAGAAGCTTTAATTAAAAATATCCCGCCCCGCTTAAGTTCTCTTTCAAGCTCTTTTTTAAGCTCATCCAGACTTTCTGACCAAAATAGCTTTTTAGAAAGCCTTTTGCCCAAACCTTCTTTTAACCACTGCCCGTTTTTACCAAGATAAAAAAGCTTTTCAAATTTTATCTGGCGAAGAAATCTTCCAAGATTAATATGCTCGTCTTTTTCCCACTCTCCCAGCTCCAGCATATCTCCAAGAACAAGAACAGGACGAAGCCCAGTTAAACAGACGCATTGCTCAAAAGCTAAAATAGCCTTCTGCATAGATTTTGGACTGGCATTATAGCTTTCATCCATCAGCCAGAGCTTTTCAGATATTTTTTCTACAGCGCCTCTCCCTGCCAAAGGAGAGAAGCTGAGAAGAGCTTGGTAAGCTCTTTGAGTATCAATCCCCAGCGCCCAGCCACAGGCAATGGCAAAAAGAGCATTCTCAACCAAATGCGCTCCTGTTCCTTTAATTTTGAAGGGAAAGGAGCGTTTATCCGCACCATTTATCCGCTCCACTACAAAATGCTGATAAAAGCCTTTATCTTCTTTTTTCACTTTTAGATTTTTTGCCCGAAGCATATTTTCAAAATTGAAATTCTTTGAGGAAGTTGTTATGCCTATTTTCTTTCCAGCATAGCCTAGTGCCAGCCGATAAAGACGCTGGTCATCAAGATTGAAGATAAAAGTGCCACTAGCACCTAAAGCAGGGATTAATGCCCGCTTTTCTCGCTCCACTCCATCAAGGTCTTTTAACCCTTCAAGATGAGCAGGAGCTAGCTTGGTGATAATCCCGATATGAGGCTGGCATATCTCTGCTAATCTGGATATCTCACCCGGCTGATTGGTTGCCAGCTCAAAAACAGCAACTTCTGTCTCTGGCTTGAGCTGAAAAATGCTGAGCGGAAGACCAATTAAATTGTTATAATTTCCCGGACTTGACTCAACCTTATATTTGCTAGAAAGAACCAGCTCACACATTGTCTTGGTTGTGGTCTTTCCCACGCTTCCAGTAATGGCAACTACCTTAATCTTCCTCTGAGCTCGGATATAGCGGGCAAACTCTCCCAGTGCATAAAGCGGGTCATTGACATATACAAGACCAAAATTGGATTTGGGCAGATATTTATAGCCTTTTCTTATCACCGCACCTTTGGCACCCTTTTTTTCTGCTTCTTTTAAAAAGCTGTGTCCATTAAATCTTTCTCCCTTAAGAGCAAAAAACACCTCACCTTTTTTAAGAGTGCGAGTGTCTGTGCTTATTCCTGAAAACATATTGTTAGCTCCCTGCAGGTTCCCGCCAATAATCTCTGCCAGCTTTTTCAGACTTAATCTCATTATGCTCGCCGTTCAATTCCCAAGATTCTTCTCACTTCCTCTCGGTCATCAAAATGAATTCTTCTATCACCAATAATCTGATAGTCCTCATGACCTTTGCCAGCAATAAGCACGCAGTCTCCTTTTTGAGCAATGTTCAAGCTCATCTCTATGGCTTTTCTTCTGTCTGGCTCAATAAAATAGCCTTTTGAATTTGCACCTAATGCTTTTAGCTTTTCTGCACCTACTTTTTTTGCTCCTTGCTCTATTTGGGAAATTATTTTAAGCGGGTCCTCGCTTCTTGGATTATCGCTGGTGATAATGGCAATATCAGCTAAGGTGGCGCTTATTTCACCCATTTTAGGTCTTTTGCCCTCGTCTCGGTCTCCACCACAACCAAAGACTACAATCAGCCTTTGTGCGCCTATTTCACGAATGGTTCTAAGAACCTTTTCCAGCGCATCTGGCGTATGAGCATAATCCACCACCACCTGAAAACGGTTTTTAGAATTAAAAATCTCCATTCTTCCGGGAACATTTTTTAAACTCTCTATGCCTTTTTGAATCTGCTCCCAATCTGCTCCCAGCTCGTGCATTAGCGCAGAGCTTGCCAAAATATTCATAGCATTGGGTCTTCCCACCAGCGAAGATTTGATAGCAAATTCTCCATCACCAGAATGGACTTTAAGCTCAAGCCCATCCCAGCCCAACTTAATAATTTCTGCCCGGTAATTTGCTTCTTTGCTTTTAAGGCTGTAAGAGATTTTCTTTCCCACTGCTAAATCAAATATTCTTTTTCCATAAGGGTCGTCTATGTTAATTACTGATATTGGTTCAGTGATGACGGGTTCGCTGAGCCACTTCCCAGCTAAAACATCAGTGAAAAGCCGAGCCTTTGCTTGAAAATAATCTTCCATATCTCGGTGATAGTCCAGATGCTCAGGAGAAAGATTGGTGAACAGCCCCGCCTTAAATTCAATCCCTGAAACACGCTTTTGAGCAAGGGAATGTGAGCTTACCTCAATCACCACCCGCTTAATTCCGTCCCTTTGCATTTGCGAAAGAAGCGAAATTATTTCTACAGATTCAGGAGTGGTATTCTTTGCCGGTATTTCCTTTCCTTGCCAGCGATAATTGACCGTGCCTATAACTCCTGTTGGGACATTTTGCGCCAGAGATATAGATTCTATAAGATAGCTGATGGTGGTTTTTCCATTAGTGCCAGTTATTCCAATTACCTCAATTTTTTTGCTCGGCTGGTCAAAAAACCTGTCTGCAATTTTTCCCATCTCCAGTCTTGGCTCTTCTACTAAAATCAGCGCCTGCTCAGAGCTGATTTTTACCTCTCTCTTTGCCAGAAAAGCAACCGCACCACGCCTGCTCGCCTCTGAAGCATATCTGTGCCCATCATCTTTTGTCCCAGTAATGCAGACAAACAAATCCCCGCGCTTTACACTGCGAGAATCATAGCTTATGCCTGTTATTTCCACACCAAGGTCTCCTTTGACCTGTTTTATAGCAATTCCTTTAAGAAGTTCCTTAAGCTTCATCTTTGAGTGCTCAGCTTTAAAAAAATCTTTCCGGTTAATTGACTGCCCGGAGCCGGGTGCTGTTCCACCACCCACCCGTTGCCTTCTAAAATAGGCTTTTGCTCTAGTTTAAAAACAAGCTCTAGAGCTTCCCGCAAAGCTAGACCCTTAAAATCTGGAATTTTTCCCGGCTCCGGGCATAGCTTTTTTTCTAAACTTTTTCCACCTGTAGAATAAATTTCCACCAGCCTGCGAATTTCCATACCTGAAGGCTCACTGGGAAGCACCCCCATAAGAGCAAGCGCATATTTGCCAACTTCTCTGAAAACAGGAGCAGCAACCCTTCCACCACTGGCATAATCAACCTTGGGCTCATCAATTACAACAATCATTGCCAGACGAGGATTTTGTGCAGGAACAAAGCCCATAAAAGAGCAGATATACTTGCCAGGCTCATATCCGGGCTCTTCTTCTTTGGGCTTTTGTGCGGTTCCTGTTTTGCCAGCTACTTTGTAGCCTTCTATCTGGGCAAGGCTTCCTGTACCTGCCTCGCTGACAACCTCGGTCATAATCTTTGTGACTTTCTCAGCTGTCTTTTGGGAAATTACCCTTCTCACTAGCTTAGGATAATTTATGATTTTTTCTTTTCCATCTGGATAGACAATCTTTTCCGCAAGATACGGTCTTACCAGCCAGCCTCCATTGGCAATGGCGCAGAGAGCCATTACCACCTGAAGCGGTGTTACGCTTATACCCTGACCAAAAGCAATAGTCCGCAGAGTAATGGGAGCCCAGCTTTTGGGTGGGCGAACTATGCCTTTTGCTTCACCCGGGAAATCTATCCCGGTTTTGGCACCGAAGCCGAAGCGCAAGATGTGTTCATAAAGTTTGTCTTTGCCCAGTCGTTCTGCAATTTTGGCTATCCCAATATTGCTTGAATAGATAAGAATCTCTTTAACCGAAAGCTCTCCCCACTTTCTCACATCGTGAATAACTTCATCTCCAACTTGATAGCTTCCATTTTCGCAATATATTTTTTCATCTGGCTTAATCAATCCTTCTTCAAGCGCTGATGCGACCACAAAAACTTTAAATGTACTTCCCGGCTCATAAATCTCTGTTAATGCCCAGTTTCTCCAGAGCCTCTCAGGATAATCAAGATAATAATTGGGATTAAATCTGGGATAAAGAGCAAAAGCTAAAATACGACCGCTATGTGGCTCTACAGCTATTAAACACCCCCTGCGTGCCTGATACTTTTTAACCGCCTCGCCAAGCCTGTCTTCTGCATAGTGCTGAAGAGCTTGGTCTATGGTCAAGACAAGGTTGGCTGGTGGTTTATAATTAATGCTATCGTCTCTGAACATAATCAACTCACCCCGTGCATCTCGCTCAACTGTTAAAAAACAGGGATTGCCACGAAGCAGGCGGTCATAATGATGCTCTAATCCCTCCAATCCCTGACCATCCACTCCAGTAAAGCCAAGAATCTGCCCCGCAAGCTCGCCCCCGGGATAATACCTTCTCTCCTCAGGAAGAACACCAATACCTTTAATGCCCAGCTCTTTAACCCGCTCTCCTTGCTCCTCACTTACCTGACGGGCAATCCAGACAAAGCTCTCTTTTTCTTTCAGGCGCTTTAAGATTTTGGCAGGATTTTTATGAAGTATTTTGGCAAGTAAATAGGCGCATCTTTGAGGAGATTGTATTTTTTCTGGACGAGCAAAGATTGAATACCCCCTTTGGTTTGTAGCCAGCACTTCGAAATTGCGGTCATAAATAACACCTCTTGGAGATTTAAGAGGGAACTTCTTTAGATACTGCTTTTTGGCAAGCTCGCTGAGTTTATCAGAAAGAAGAATCTGGAGCTGATAGGTGCGAAAAGATATTCCTGCAAATGATAAATAAAAAAATACCAGTAGCGTGATAATCCGAAACTTTATCCATTTGTGGGGCTCCGCCCGCATCTTTCCCCCACTTTTCCACCCCTACCCTCAAAGAGCCCATCGACCCCTGCTTCCGCTTTTTCCGCTTCTGCCTTCCGCTCCCCCATCTCCTCTTGCCGATGGGCTCGTTCAGGGTCGGGCAACTTTTACCTGCTCCTTCTGCATATCCTCAAGGCTTAATATCTGGCTCGGCTCTGGATATACAAGCCCGAGCTTGGTCTTTGCTATTCTTTCCAGCCGAGATGGACTCTCCAGCCGTGCCACCTCGCTTTTTAACTCATGGTTTTTTAATTCCAGCCGAGAAAGGCGCTGATTGAGCTTAGCAATCTTATACTGCTCCTCAAGCACTTGGGAGCTTGACCAGACACAAAAAATTCCCGCACACGCTAAAAGCAAAAACCAAAGCAGATATATCAAAAACGAGGGCTTTTTCCTCGCCCTCGGTTGCTGGCGATATAGTGTAGATGCCCTCTTTAAATTCCGACTCATCTTATCTTCTCTCCACAGCGAAGTTTTGCACTTCTTGCTTTAGGATTTGCTTTTATTTCTTCTTGTTTAGGTTGAATGGGCTTTTTGGTTAAAATTTTAAAGCCAGAGCCTTTTGCCCATTCCCGAAAACTGTTTTTTACAATCCTGTCTTCAAGAGAATGATAGCTAATAACAGCAATCCTTCCTCCCCGCTTCAGCCGAGAATATGCTTTTTCAAGACCCTTTTTAAGCTCATCCAGCTCCTGATTAACATATATCCTCAGAGCCTGAAAAATTCGGGTGGCAGGATGGACCCTCTGCCCGCGCCTCGGCACAACCCGCTCAACAAGCTCTGCCAGCTCACGGGTCCTTTTCAGCCTGCGACCCTGCCTGCGAAGCTCCACAATCGCCTTTGCCACCCGATGTGAATACCGCTCCTCACCATACTCCCGAAAAATTTGCTCAAGCTCTCTAACATTTAATTTGGAAAGTATGCTATAAGCAGGCTCGCCCTCGCTCGGATTCATTCGCATATCCAACGGTCCATTGCGCATAAAGCTAAATCCCCGCTCAGCTTCCTCAAGCTGATGCCAGCTTACGCCAAGGTCAAAATAAATCGCATCAACTTTATCTATGCCCAGCTTATCAAGCACTCGGTCAAGTCTTGAAAACCTTTCCTGAAAAAGCACAACCATCTCTCCAAAAGATTCTTTTAAATGCTGGCAATAAGAAATTGCATCTGGGTCTTGGTCAATACCAATTAAAAGCCCTTTATTTGCCATTCTCTCAAGCATTGCTTTAGCGTGCCCTCCACCACCAATGGTCGCATCCACAATAATCATTCCGGGAGCAGGGGAAATAAACTCCACCAGCTCCTCTATAAGCACAGGTATGTGATAGGTTTTCAATCTTTGTCATCCTGCTTTTTTCTCCTCAGCATCTCCACCACATAATTTCTGCTTTCAGAAAATCTTGGCATAAGTTCACGAAGCATAAGCTTGTGAGTTTGTGGATTCCAAATTTCAAAAAACCTTCCTTTGCCAAGAATAAAAATTTGCTCATTTAAGTTAAGCTCTTTACGCCAATTTTCAGGCAGGACCAGCCTTCCCTGGGTATCAACCTCAATATCAAGCAGGCTATTGAAAAGAATATGAAGGTATGTATTTACCCGCTCATCATCAATGACCAGCCCTTCATATTCCTTTTCCTGCTTTTCCCACTCATCTTCAGGAAAAGCTCGCAGAAAATTGGGAAATTTTAACACTACCAGCCTGCTCACGCCCCTGTTTCTGAGCGCATCTTTAAAATTGCTGGGAAGACTGACCCTGCCTTGCTCGCTTATTTTATGCAAAAACTGCCCCCGAAAAGACAAAAGGGGCTTTTTCTTTTCAATCCTTTTTAATCCTTTTTGTTCCACTATGCATATCATATAATCCATTTCTCTCCTTGTCAAGAAAAAAATTAATTTATTCCAAAATTTTCCTTCTATCAACAGAATTAATCACAATATCTGGATAATCTTTTCTTTTTGACACAATATTTTGAGCAGGCAGAAAAAAACACTATTTTGCTCAATTTTGGCTAAATCAGCTTTTTGAATCTTTGCCTTTTGCTTGCTAATCAAAAATAAACAGTTTATAAGGAAAGAATGATGAAGCTGGTGGATAAAGTTAGGGGGACAATTAAAAGGTATTCAATGCTAGCTGGTGGCGAGCGGGTTTTGATAGCTGTTTCTGGTGGACCTGATTCAGTTGCTCTTCTTGACCTGCTCTTTTTACTTAAAGGGGAATTTCGTTTGGAGCTTATTGTGGCACATTATCACCATCGCCTGCGAAAAGATGCAGATGAGGATTTAAAATTGGTGAAAAGACTTGCAGAGAAATATGGGCTTCATTTTATTTATGAATATGCTCCAAAAGACTGGTGGAAGAAAAAGAAGGGCTCTTTAGAAGAAGAAGCTCGCAGGCTCAGGTATGAGTTTTTATTAAAAACCGCAGATACCTTAGAGGCAGATAAAATTGCGCTCGGGCACAATGCGCAGGATAGAGCAGAGAGCTTTTTGCTTAATTTGATTCGTGGGGCAGGCACATTGGGACTGGCAGGGATGCCACCAGTTCGTGATAAATTTATCCGACCACTTATTGAGACAACCAGAGAGGAAATTTTAGAATATATAAAAGAGCGTTCCCTTGCGTATCGGCTGGACCGAAGCAATCTTGACCCAAAGTTTTTGCGCAATCGTGTAAGGGCAGAGTTAATTCCCCTGCTCAAATCATATAATCCCCGAATTATTGAAGCAATCAATCGCACCTGCGAGCTTTTGCTTGAGGAACAGGTTCTTTTAGAAGAGATTTACGAAGAGCAATTTAAAAAACTCGCAAAAGTCAAACCCAAGCAGGTAGAATTTAGAGCAAGGGATTTTCTCAAGCTCCCTGTTGCTGTTCAGAGGGGACTGATTCGCCAGGCAATAAAGGAGCTAAAGGGAGATTTAAGGAGAATTGGCGCAGAGCATATTTTTGAGCTGGAAAGACTTTTCAGCCAGAAAAAAACCAGCTTTGAGATTGATATCCCTGACAACATAAAAGTGGGAAAGAGTTATGAATATATCTTTATCAAAAGAGATAAAAAAGAGCCTGAAAAGTTCAAAGCCCAAGAGATTGAGCTTTTGAAGGAGAAGGAGATTGTTCTTTCAGACGAATATCTTTTAAAGGTTTCCTTAAAAAGAGCAACTAAGAGCCAGTTTAGTAAATTCAAAATGCCAGCCCGTGCGTCAATTTTTGAAAAGGAGCTTGCCTTTGCTTTTTTTGATTTAGAAATGATTAAGGGCAGGCTCAGGCTCAGAAGCTGGAGCAGGGGTGATAAAATTGAACTCTATGGATTAAAGGGAAGCAAAAAGCTCAAAGATATTTTTCAGGAGCTAGAAGTTCCCAAACATCTTAGAAAGATTTATCCTTTGGTAGAAGATGATGAGGGGCTAGTTTGGGTGCCTGGGTATGGTATCTGCGAGCGAGTGGCGGTTAGAGAGAGTTCCAAAAAGATAGCAAAGATTTCAATGAAGATTATCTCGAAACAGGGTTTGGAAATTGACAACTCAGCCAGTTCCTGAATAATCTCAAAGACCAAAATGAAAGACCAAGAAAAAATATTTCTCTGGCTCAAATTAACCTGTGCTCGTGGTCTGGGAAGGAGAAGGATTCGCAGGCTATGGGAGCATTATAAAGATATAAAGCTTATTTTTGGTGCCAGCGAGCAGGAATTAAGAGAAGTATGTGGTGCTCCCAGAGGAATAGGCTATGAGCTGGCAAATAACCAATATGATGAATTTGCCAAAAAGGAAATAGAGCGGTGCGAGGAGCTCGGAGTTGAGCTTGTTAGTTTGGATTCTCCTATTTATCCGGAGAATCTTCTCCAAATTCCAGACCCACCGCCGATTTTTTATCTTAAAGGAACGCTAGAAAAAGAAGATAAAAAAGCAGTGGCGGTTGTTGGCTCAAGGAATCATAATGAATATGGAGAGGTAATGGCAAAAAAGATTGGTTCGGGCTTGGCAAAGTTCGGGATTACTGTTGTCAGTGGACTTGCTCGGGGCATAGATTCTATAAGCCAGCGCTCAGCTTTAGAAGCTGGTGGAAGGAGCATAGCGGTTCTGGGAAGCGGGATAGATGTAATTTATCCACCAGAGATGAAAGGGCTTTATGAAGAAATAGCCCAGCAGGGTGCAATTATCACGGAATATCCTTTTGGCACTCCACCTCATCGTGAGAATTTTCCAGAGCGGAACAGGATTATTTCTGGTCTTTCACTGGCAGTGGTTGTTGTGCAGGCAACCAGCCCTAAAAGTGGTTCTTTAATAACTGCCAAGCTGGCGCTGGAGCAGGGAAGAATGGTTTATGCGGTTCCGGGAAATGCTGGCACAGTCTGGTCAAGGCAGACTAATCAGTTAATCAAGCAGGGTGCGGGATTGGTTGAAAGCGCAGAAGATATAGTGCTAGACCTCTTCCCCACAATGGCTTTCAAGCCCGAACAACTCGGTCCACTTTTTGCTCAGCAAAAAGAAAAGGAACAGAGCTTGACAGATGCGGAAGAAAAAATTTACTCTTTAATTCCAGAGCCAGAAGAAGGCTCAATAGAGCTAGACCATCTTATAAGAAAAAGCGGATTATCTTCCAGCTTGGTTCAGGCAGTTTTAATTGAGCTGGAATTAGCAGGATTAGTTGAAAAACTGGCGGGTGGAAAATGGCGGAAAAAACAACCTCTGGCGTAGAGAAAAATCTGGTTATTGTTGAAAGTCCAGCAAAAGCCAAGACAATTGCTCGCTATCTTGGCAAGGATTTTACTGTTAAGGCGAGCATAGGTCATATTGTTGACCTTCCCAAAAGCAGGCTGGGCGTAAATATTGATGAGGATTTTAAGCCTGAATATCATATCTTGCCTGAAAAGAAAAAAGTTGCCGGTGAGATAAAAAAAGCAGCCCAGCGTGCGAAAAAGATATATCTTGCGTCTGACCCAGACCGAGAAGGAGAAGCTATTGCTTGGCATATTGCTCAGCTAATTAAAGACACCAAAAAGCCCATTAAAAGAGCGCTTATCAATGAGATAACTAGGCAAGCAGTTAAAGAAGCAATAAAGAACGCAGGAGAGCTCAATCGGGATAGATTTGAAGCCCAGCAGGCAAGAAGAATCCTAGATAGATTAGTCGGATATTTAATCAGCCCGCTCCTTTGGCGAAAGATTCAATCAGGATTGAGTGCAGGAAGAGTGCAATCAGTTGCGGTCAGGCTTATATGCGAGCGGGAGCGAGAGATAGAAAAATTTAAGCCACAGGAATATTGGACAGTAGAGGCAAAATTTAAGGCAAAAAATCCTCCCGAATTCAGCGCCAAGCTGATTGAGATAAATGGTGAAAAGGCAAAGATTACCAATCAGGAATCTGCAGAAAAAATAGCAGGCGAGCTTGAGCGAATAAATGTATTTCAGATAGTTAAGCTGGAAAAAAAGGAGCGAAAGAGGAAGCCTCCAGAGCCATTCATAACTGCCCGGCTTCAGCAGGAGGCATCAAAGAGGCTTGGATTTCCTGCCAAAAAGACAATGAGCATTGCTCAGCAGTTATATGAAGGAGTTGACCTTGGAGAAGAAGGAAGAGTGGGGCTTATAACTTATATGCGCACGGATTCTGTGCGGGTGAGTGAGCAGGCGATTTTCAGTGCCAGGAAGAAGATTAAAGAGATTTTTGGCGAGGAGTATCTTCCCAGCAAGCCTAACATTTACCGAAGTAGAAAAGGTGCTCAAGAGGCACACGAGGCAATAAGACCAACAGTAATGGACTATACACCAGAGAAGGTAAAAAACTATTTAAGCCGAGACCAGTATCTTCTTTATAAACTCATTTATGAGCGGTTTTTAGCCAGCCAGATGAAGCCAGCTGTTTATGACCAGACAGTGGTTGAGATTTCTGCCAATGGGTATCTTTTTCGGGCAACCGGCTCGGTTTTGAAATTTGCTGGTTTTCTTGCCATCTGGAAAGAAGAAGATAAAGAAGCAGAGGCAAAACTTCCAGAGCTGGAGCCAGATGAAAAACTTCATTTAATCAGCATAGATAAAAAACAACATTTCACCCAGCCACCACCAAGATACACGGAAGCCAGCTTAATCAGAGAGCTTGAGGAAAAAGGCATTGGCAGACCCAGCACCTATGCGCAGATCGTCTCTACCATCCAGGAGCGAGGATATGTTAAAAAGGTCAAAGGAGTTTTTAAACCAACATCTTTGGGGTTTCTGGTAAATGAGATTTTGGTAAGGAGTTTTCCTGAGCTGGTAAATGTTAAATTCACCGCTCAGATGGAAGACCAATTAGACCAGATAGAAGAAGGCAAACTTGGCTGGAAAGAACTTCTTCGCAGATTTTATGAGGAATTTTCTCACCAGCTAGAAAACGCACCTAAAATTATTGATGAGATTAAAGCAGAAGTCCCTACTGACCTTCCTTGCCCCAAATGCGGTAGAGAGCTGGTGATTCGCTGGGGCAAAAAAGGAGAATTTCTTGCCTGCTCCGGATATCCTGAATGCGATTTCACTGCCAGATTTGAGCGAAAGGAAAATGGAGAGATAAAGCCTATTTTTGAACAAGAAAGCGGACTTAACTGCCCCAAATGCGGAAAACCCCTGATGATAAGAAAAAGCGATTTCGGAGAATTTCTTGGCTGTAGCGGGTATCCTAAATGCAAATTCAGAGCTGAATTCATAAGAGATGAAAACGGAAACATAAAGATTAAGGAGCTGGAGAAATCTGGAATTAAATGCGAAAAGTGCGGTCGGGAAATGGTAATTAAAAAAATAGGCAAAAGGGAATTCCTTGCCTGCTCTGGATATCCTGAGTGCAAGAATGTAAAGAGATTCAAACGAAACGAAAGCGGAGAGATTGAGATAGTAGAAGCCGGGGAAAGAGTTTGTCCTAAATGTGGGAAGCCCCTAAAGCTTAAAAAGAGCAGATATGGACTTTTCTTTGCCTGCTCCGGATATCCTGAATGCAACTACACAGAAAGCTTTCGCAAAAAGAAAAAAGGAGCTAAATGATGAAGATGATAAAAAAAGCGGTGATTTTGCTCAGCGGTGGAATTGATTCTGCGGTAAGCACTGCGCTGGCAAAAAAGGCAGGCTATGAGCTTTTTGGAATAAGCTTTGATTATGGTCAGAGGCATAAGTTTGAGCTGGAAAGCGCGAGAAAGCTGGCAGAATTTTTTGGTTTTAAAAAGCATATAATTTTTCCTCTACCCATTCATCAATTTGGTGGGTCGGTTTTATTTTCAGGAGATGTTCCTAAAGGAAGGAGCCAAAAGGAGATAGAGTCTGGCGTTGCTCCCACCTATGTTCCAGCCCGCAACCTTATTTTTTTAAGCATTGGGGTAAGCTGGGCAGAGGCACTTTCTGCAGATGCAGTGATTATCGGAGCGCATAGTGTTGATTACTCTGGGTATCCTGACTGCCGAGCTGAATTTATTGAATCATTTGAGAGAACAGCCAATCTCGCTACCAAAGCAGGGACAGAAGGAAGGCTGATAAGAATCTGGGCACCTTTAATCAATAAAAACAAAGCAGAGATAATCAAACTGGGAGCTGAGCTCGGAGTGGATTTTTCCCTAACCTTTTCCTGCTATGACCCAGATGATATGGGCAGAGCCTGCGGGCAGTGCGATTCCTGCCTGTTCAGAAAAAAGGGATTTGAACAGGCGGGCGTGCCTGACCCAACTATTTATCAGGACTAGATTTCTTGAAAACCGCTCCAAAAGTTTCTATAATCAGAATGCCATCCGATAGGATGGCTTTGATTTTAGGGGGAAGAAAAGGTGCATCATTTCCAATATAAAGACGGTGAGTTATATTGTGAGGAAGTTCCTTTAAGGACAATAGCAAAAGAAGTTGGCACGCCCTGCTATGTTTACAGCACTGCTACTTTAACTCGTCATTATCAGGTATTTGACCAGCCTTTTCAAAACATAGACCATCTAATTTGCTATTCAGTTAAGGCGCTGAGCAATATTGCCATATTAAGGCTTTTTTCTAATTTAGGAAGTGGATTTGATATTGTCAGTGGCGGGGAGCTATATCGAGTGGAGCAGGCAGGCGGAGATACAAAAAAGGTGGTTTTCAGCGGTGTTGCCAAGACAGAAGAAGAGCTTAAATATGCGCTTGAAAAAGGCATTCTTCTTTTTAATGTGGAAAGCGAGGGAGAGCTCGTGCTACTTGACCAGCTGGCAAAAAAGATAGGGAAAAAGGCACGAGTTGCCCTGCGAATCAATCCTGATATAGACCCGCAAACCCATCCTCATATCTCAACAGGTCTTAAAGAGAACAAGTTTGGGATAGAAACCCAAAAAGCGCTTCAGCTTTACAGGCGCTGGCGTAAATTCAAAAATCTAGAGTTTGTTGGTGTGGACTGCCATATTGGCTCTCAGCTTGTTCGCTTAAGCCCTATTGTAGAGGCGCTTACTCGGCTGGTGGAAATGATTGTTGAGCTGAGAGCTATGGGATTGAATATAAAATATCTTGACCTTGGCGGTGGACTGGGCATTACCTATCAAAAGGAAAATCCACCTCTTCCCAAAGAATATGCAAGGGAAATCACTGCTGTTGCCTCAGAAATTAACTGCAAGCTGATTCTTGAGCCAGGAAGAGTTATTGTGGGCAATGCAGGCGTGCTTTTATTGAGGGTGGTTTATGTAAAACAAACTGCTCATAAGAAATTTATCATTACAGATGGTGGTATGAATTGCTTAATTCGCCCCGCTCTTTACGGTGCCTATCACGAGATATTGCCTGTTATTGAGAAGTCTGCTCAAAAGAAAAATTCCGTGGATATAGTAGGACCTATTTGCGAGAGCACAGATTTTCTTGCCAAAGACCGACCATTTGCAGAAGTTAACTCAGGCGACCTTATTGCGGTGATGAGCGCAGGCGCCTACGGGTTTGTGATGGCAAGCAATTATAATTCCCAGCCAAAACCTGCTGAAGTTCTAGTAAAGGGAAAAGAGTTTTATGTAATTAGAGAAAAAGAAAGCTATGAAGATTTAATCAGGGGCGAAAAGATTCCAGATTTTTTGAAATAAAAATGATAAAAAAATTTTATAAGCTGGAAGGCTTGGGTAATGACTTTGTGCTTTTTGACTGTTTAAAAGAAAGCTTTTCTCTTATGCCCCGCCAGATTCAGAGAATCTGCCAGCGAAGATTTGGTGTGGGAGCTGATGGTATTTTGCTTGTGCTTACATCTACCCAGTCTTCTGCGGACTATCAGATGAGGATATTTAATGCTGATGGCTCAGAAGCAGAGATGTGCGGAAACGGCATTCGTGCTTTTGCTCATTATCTTTATTTTGCCGGCTTGGAAGAAAAAAATAGGATTGCCATTCAGACCCTTGCTGGAATAATTATGGTTGAGCGAAAATCTTTTGGAATGTATAAAGTGGCAATGGGCAGAGCGGAGTTTTCTCCTGAGAAGATACCAATTTTGCGCTCCCAGCCAATGATTGATGAGAAGTTGAGCATTTCCGGTTGTGATTTTCAGGCAAGCGCAGTGAGTATGGGCAATCCTCACTGTGTAATTTTTGTTGATGATGTAGATAATATTCCTTTAAGCCAGCTTGGTCCTGAGATTGAGCATCACAAGCTTTTTCCCAATCGCACCAATGTTGAGTTTGTTCAGGTTATTTCACCAGATTATTTAAAAGTAAGGGTTTGGGAAAGAGGAGCAGGCGAGACCCTTGCCTGCGGAACAGGTGCTTGTGCGGTTGTTGCTGTTGCCTGCAGGCTGAATAAGGCTCGCTCACCTGCTAAAGTCCTTTTACCAGGCGGTGAGCTGGAAATAGAATATATTGGAGATGAATGCTTTTTAACAGGACCTGCTCGTTTGGTTTACAAGGGCGAGGTTGAGCTGGAAAATTTCAACTGATTTTGCTTAAATCAACGCAAAAGGTATAGAATAAAAAGATGCCTTGGAAATTAGTCATTGAAATAATTGATGGTCCTCAGCGGGGCGAAAAGTTTGAATTTGTTAAGGATTCAGTTTTAATTGGCAGAAGTTCCCGCTCCGACCTTGTGCTCAGGGATTCAGCAGTAAGTGCTGAGCACTGCCGAATTCATCTTGAAAAGGATATGGTTGAGATAGAGGATTTGGGCAGCAAAAACGGCACTTTTGTTAATCAGCTGGCAGTTGAGCGTTCGGTTTTAAAAAGCGGAGATAGAATTCAATTAGGTAGAAGCGAGCTGAGCATTCAGTTGGAAAGGCTTTCTTCAAAGGAGCAGGCAGATTATATCCTTTACCCATCAGTAATGATTGCTGGATTTAATGAAACAGATAGAGAGATTTTAAAAAGAGAGATGAGCGAGGGAATGGTGGCAAAAAGATGCTTTGGTTTTTCTAATGGAGAGGAGCTTTTAATTGAACTTCTTCACTGGTGGGAAAGGAGCCAATCTCCTGACCTTATTATTTTAGATTTAAAGATGCCGATTATAAATGGAATTAACACCGCCATATCTGTTCGTGCTTATGAAAAAGCCTATCAAAAAGACAGTTTAATACCTTTGGTATTTTTCTTTGACCCACCAGATAGCTCTGCCTTTAAAAAAGTGCTTGCTTTTTGCTCGCCCGCTCTTCATTTTCCCCGCAAGGCAGATAAAATGAGTTTTGCTCAGAGCGCAAAGATGCTGGTGAAAAATTTGAGAAGAGCGCCTCTAAAGGCGAAGTCAGGTTAAAAATCAAACTCTGGCTTCCAAGCAACCAGATCCTGCGAGGTCTGACGAAGTCGGTCGCAAAGTGTCTGGGTAAAGGCTTTATAGATTTTAGCTGCGATTTTGTAATCAGAGTTAATCAGGTTTTGGAAATCTTCTCTGGGAACAACCAAACAGACCACATCGCTACCAGCACTTACACGGGCACTGGTTTTGGCATCTTCAACCAAGCTCATCTCGCCAAAATGTTCTCCTGCATAAAGCTTTCCAATCTCACTTTCCAGGCTTCCATCTATTTTGCTCACCACCACTGAACCGCGTTTGATGATATAAAGCGCCTTTCCCTCTGTTCCTTCCTCAATGATAATTGTCCCTTGAGGGAATTTCTCTTCACGGGCTATGCTTAAAAATTTCTCCAGCTCGTCATCATCAAGTTCCTTGAAAATTCTTATGTTCCTTAAAAGCTCTCTGTCTTCCATTTGTTTTCTCCTGGTTGGGGTTTAATCAATCTCTATAACGACCACAGCAATGTTGTCAACGCCTCCTCTTTGATTGGCAAGCTGAATAAGTTTTCTACAGGCAAGCTGGGGCGTGTTTTGCTCGGCAATCTGAGCAATTTCAAAATCCCTTACCAGTCCATATAAACCATCTGTGCAGAGCACAAATCTATCACCGGGATGAGGAGTTCCACCTGCCAGCTGAACCACTAGGTCGGGATTAATTCCCACTGCACGGGTAAGCTCGTGTTCAGATGCATTGGCAATTTCTTCATACAGCTCAAGGTCTTCTGGAACCTGAACAGGTCGGTCAGCTATGGTGGTATGGTCTTGAGTTAACTGCTGTGCTTGACCTTTCCGAATTAAATAAGCTCTACTATCTCCTATATGCCCCACAAAAGCCTTCCCTTGCGTGAACCAGAGCGCTGTTAATGTTGTGCCCATACCTTTATATTTAGGATTCTCTTGAACATAATTATAAATCCTTCGGTTTACTTCTCTCAGTGCATATTTCAATGCTCGAGCAGGGAGAGGAAGACGGGGCTGGTCTTCAAATGGTGGGGTGGCATCTTCATCAAGCTTTAGGTCGCTGATGATTTTTTCCAACTCCTCCACTGCCATTTTGCTGGCAACCTCTCCAAAGGGCGCACCCTCAACACCATCAGCAACCGCATAAAGATGTAGCTGACGATTAACTAGAATCTGGTCTTGATTAACTTCTCTGTGCCTTCCCTGATGAGTTAGCCCGGAGGCAATAATTCCTATCTCTGCCATTAACCGCTCTCCTCAAGCTTGCTCATAATAAACTCAAAAAGAGTTCCGCCCATACGGATTTTATCTCCGTTTTTTATTTGTGCCTGCTTTATCCTTCGGTCATTAACAAAGGTGCCGTTGGTGGAGCCGAGGTCTTTAAGAAAGAAATCAGGATGATAATAGTAAAGCACAGCGTGCTGACGACTCATTCTCGGGTCATTGATGGTTATGGTGCAGATATTGTCCCTTCCTATGGTAATAGGCGTCTGGGAAATTTGAAACCCTTTGCCCGGCTCAGGTCCTTCAATAATTCTCAAAACAACAAGCAAATCATCAGGTATCTTCCTTATCTTGGCATCATCTCCCAGAGTGGTTATTTCCTGCTCATCAGGCGGAAGGGCAAAAAGAAGGAAAGGAAAAATTAATATGCCTTCCATTTTTCCTCCTTAGCTATGCAGTTCGCAAATATCTTCATCTTCAAGAATGTAATCTCTAGGAACGCGCTGACCTTCAAATTTATTCTTACCCCAGATTCGGGCATATTTCAAATTTTTTGCCAGCTCCTTATGAATTTGATAGGCAAAATCATAAACAGTGCTTCCTTTTGGTAAAATTACAGGGTCATCTAAATCCGGTGGTTTTCCCGGTGCTTTGGTATAGACCCTTATTATATTCAGCATCTCAAAAACTTTTCTGGAAAATTCTTCATTTCCTTCTCCTGTTTTGCAGGAGATGCCAATGGCAGGAAATTTGTTTTGATATATCTCCTGAATTACCTCTAAATTTTCTCGGGCAGTATCCTCATCTAAATGAGTTCCCACCAAAAGTGTGCGAAGATTTGCCCTTCCGTCAGGTTCAAATTTCCTTTCTGCTTCTGCTACCAGTTCAATTTTCCTTGCTTTGAGCTTTTCAACCACCATTTCAATTTCATCTAATAGCTCCAGACTGGCAAGATTAATTACCAAAAGCACGCAGTCCGCGTTTCTGAGAACAGTGCTCATCCAAGGCTCAAAAATTTCCTGACTGATTGGCGGTGTGTCCACAAGTTGAATCTGGATATTTTCAAATTGCATCATTCCGGGATGGATTTTGCGTGTGGTGTAAGGATATTCAGCAATCTCCACCTGCGCTTTGGTAAATCGGGCTAAAATGGAGCTTTTTCCAGAATTGGGCGGTCCGATTAAAACCGCCTGACCAGCTCCTTCCTTGGGCACATAATACTGACTTGCCCGCTTGGGTCCTTTTTTACCTCGCTTCTCCTGCGCCTCTCTTAGCTTGGCGAGCTTTCTCTTTATCTCTGCCTGGAGCTTTTCTGTGCCTTTGTGCTTGGGGATTACTGCCAGCATCTGCTCCAGAGCAACAATTCTTTCCTCATCGCTCTTTGCCTGTTTGTAGAGCTTTTCAGCTTCAAAATATTCTGGAGTTAGGTTCGCAGGCATTTTAGATTAATTATAACAAAAACCATAGAAGAAAAAATTTTTCTAAACCTTCACTTTCTATTAAGAGCTGTGCTAATGAGCTTATTTTAATGTTCTTAAAGCTCATTTTGCACTAAAAATTTTTCTCTGAAGCTGGAGTGATAACTGGATTTTACCTAAGGAGATAAAAACCTGCGAAAAGCAAGAACAAAAAATTTCCTAGATAATGATTCCTGAACGCATACTAATCTCCTTTTGCTGGGGTTGGGAGCAAATAGCAAATTTGTTCTTTGGGCAATCCTGAAAAAGCCGGGTTAGACCTTTTCTAGCTTGACCGCACACACTTTAAACTCTGGTATTTTTGCCTGCGGGTCAAGCGCAGGATTGGTGAGCACATTAGCTGCGCCCTCATAAAAATGGAATGGTATGAAAACAACCCCTTCATCCACCCGCTCGGTTATTTTCACGCTCACCTCAATGCTTCCTCGCCTGCTTGATACCCTGATACGACTGCCATCTTTAACCCGAAGCTTTTTGGCATCTGTGGGATTAAGCTCAACATAAGGTCCGGGAACAATCTGATTAAGCCCCTTGCTCTTTCTTGTCATTGTGCCAGTGTGGAAATGATAGAGGATTCTTCCTGTGGTAAGGATAAATGGATAGTTTTTATCTGGCTTTTCTGCTGGCTCAATGAATTCCACAGCAAAGAATTTGCCCTTGCCACGAGTGAATTTCTCCTGATGAAGAATGCGGGTGCCAGGATGGTCTTCGCTCGGACAAGGCCAGAAAAGTTGCTCGCCCCGCTCTAAGCGAGTGTGGCTGATGCCAGCATATTGCGGAGTGAGCTTTCTTATCTCTTCCATAATCTCTGCTGGGCTTTCATAGCTCATTTCATAGCCGAGCCTTTTGGCAAGCTCGCAGATTATCTCCCAATCCTGCTTTGCCTCTCCGGGCGGGTCAATTGCTTTGTGAAGGAGCTGAACCCTTCGTTCAGTATTGGTAAAAGTTCCTGTTTTTTCAGCAAAGCAGGCACTGGGAAGAACCACATCAGCAAGCCGGGCAGTTTCAGTAAGGAAGATGTCCTGCACAACAAGGAAGTCAAGGTTTTTCAGCGCTTCTTCCACATGGGTGATATCAGGGTCAGAAATCATCGGGTTTTCACCCATTATATACATAGCCTTGATTTTTCCTTCTAAGGCAGAATTCATCATCTCCACCACAGTTAAGCCGGGCTGAGAGGGAAGCTCCACTCCCCAAGCCTGCTCAAATTTTTTGCGAAGCTCATCATTATCCACCCGCTGATAGCCAGGAAAGACATTGGGAAGCGCTCCCAAATCGCAGGCGCCCTGAACATTATTCTGACCACGAAGCGGGTTAACACCTGTTCCCGGCTTGCCAATATGCCCGCAAAGCATTGCCAGATTTGCCAGAGATTTAACATTATCAGTTCCTGTGGTGTGCTGGGTGATGCCCATTGAATAAACAATGCTTGCACGCTCCGCCTGCGCATAAGCACGAGCAGCCTGATAAAGCTTCTCCTTGGGAATGCCAGTGATTTCCTCAACCCGCTCCGGAGTGTAAGCGTCAACAACCTTTTTTAGCTCCTCAAATCCCTCTGTGCGCTCCTCAATAAATTCCTTATCTTCCAGACCCTCTTTGAGAATGATATGCATCAAGCCGTTGATCCAAGCAACATCAGTTCCCGGCTTTTGCCTGCACCAGAGCCAGGCATAGCGCACAAGGGCAATCTCGCGCGGGTCAAAAATAATGAGTTTGGCGCCTTTTCTAACAGCCTCACGAATCCGATAGGCAATTACCGGATGATTCTCGCTTGTGTTGGAACCAGTAAGCAAGATAACTTCTGTATCTCTCAGCTCATCAATGGTATTGGTCATAGCACCGCTTCCAAAGGCAGAGGCAAGACCCGCAACTGTGGAAGCGTGGCAGAGACGGGCGCAGTGGTCAACATTGTTGGTTTTCATCACAGCCCGGGCAAATTTCTGCAATAGATAATTCTCTTCATTGGTGCATTTGGCAGAGCTGAGCAAGCCAATCTGGTCTGTGCCAATATATGGCTTGAGCTTTTCTGCCACATAATCCAGCGCCTCGTCCCAGCTTACCTCAACAAATTCTCCATCCTTCTTGATTAGCGGTTTTTTCAGCCGGTCAGGATGATTAACAAATTCATACGCTCCAAACCTGCCTTTTACGCAGAGCTGACCCTGATTGGTGGGATTATTCTTATCTCCACGCACGCTCACCACTTTGCCATTTTTCACTCCCAAAAGAATTCCACAACCAGTTCCGCAGTAGGGGCAGATGGTTGGGACTTCTTTTTCTGGCCATTCCTGCTTTTTAATGCTGAGGGCACCTGTTGGACAGCGCTCAACACACTCTCCACAGCTCTCGCAGATGCTTTCTGCAATAGGAACATCACCAAAAGGCTGAATAACACTAGCAAAGCCCCGCCGGGTAATTTCTATAGCAGAAGAGCCATTTATCTCCTTGCAGGCGCGCACGCATTTAGCGCAAAGAACGCATTTTTGCATATCCCTGAAGAAAAAGGCATTGGAGTCATCATAGATAGTTTCCCGAGAAAGCTGGCGGAGCCTTCGCTCGCGAATGCCAAATTCCTCTGCCAGCTTTTGCAATTCGCAGTGGAGATTTTTGGGGCAGGTAAGGCAATCTTGAGGATGGTCAGAAAGAAGTAGCTCCACCACCAGTTTTCTCACCCGCTGAATCTCTTCAGTATTTGTTCGCACCACCATTCCATCCTGAACATAGGTTGCACAGGCAGGCGGAAGACCGCGCATTTTTTCAATCTCCACCACGCAGAGCCTGCATCCGCCGTATGGCTCAAGCTGGTCATCTGCGCAAAGGGTGGGAATGTGAATCCCAGCCCGGCGCGCCGCCTCAAGAACAGTTATTCCCTCTTCAACCTCAATTTCTTTTCCGTCAATAGTTAACCGAACCTTTTTTTCTGCCTTTGCTTCTGCCATTTTTTTCTCTCCTTTTATTCCTCTTCAAGATCGCACTGTAGGCACCTTGAAGCCTCTTGTTGAGCCTGCTTTTTGGTATAGCCAAGCTCGGTTTGGGCAAAAGATTTGATGCGAGTCTTCGCAGAAGCATACCTCATCTTCGGACGCCTTCTCTCGCCCTCTTCTTCGGGTCTGGGAAGTTTCTCTCTGCCCA
>CAZQJX010000009.1:3969-35969 GCA_964592965.1 uncultured bacterium | reverse complement strand
ATGAAAGGAGAGAAAATCTTTGGATACATTTTCTTAGAAAAAGGCGAACGCAGTCCTTTAGCAGAACTTGCTTCGGAAAGGCTCTAAAAAATCAGCTCACCCGCTTTTGAAACCGAATCAAGCTTAAGCTGAAAACAGCCATACCAAAAATTATCAGTGCAACGAGCTCCTTCCACAAATGTTCAAGTTCAGCCCCTTTTAATATCACTTCTCTAAGCACACAAATAAAATACCGAAGCGGGTCTAGGTAGGTAAGATACTGAAAAAATCTGGGCATATTCTCAATGGGAAAGAAAAATCCGCTCAATAAAATACAGCTGACAATAACAAACCAACAAAGAAAAAGCGCCTGTTGCTGGGTGCGGGCTATGGTAGAAATAAAAATCCCAAGTCCCAAAGTGGTAAGAATATAAATTGCAATAAAAATAGCAAGCACGGAAATTCTGCCCAAAAAAGGAATTTGCCACCAGAAGATAGAAATAACCAAAGTAAGGCTAAACTCCAGATAAGCAAGCAAGGCAAAAGGAATGATTTTTCCCAAAATCAACTGAAAGGGCTTTATTGGAGTGACCATTAATTGCTCCCAAGTTCCTATTTCTCGCTCCCGAACTATTGCCAAGCTGGTGAGAAGCATAGTTATGACAGTTAAAAGCAAAGCAATAATTCCCGGAATCATATAATATGCGCTTTTCAAGTTTGGGTTATACCAGACACGAATTTCAGGCTCAATAATATGGATATATTCTCCCAGCTCTGGCATTTTTATAAGTTTTTGGGCAAGCTCGTCCTCTAAAAATCTCTGGACAATCTGAAGGCTGTAGCCAAGAGCAATCACGCTGGCATTGGAATTTTGAGCATCTATAATCAGCTGAATTTGAGGCGAAGCAAATCTTTTCAAATCCTTGCCAAAATTTCTAGGAATAACCAGCGCAAGCACTGCTTTTTCACTATCTAAAAACCACTTTAATTCTTTGGGACGCTGAATGTAATATTTAAGGTTAAAATACCCGCTTGCCTTAAAACGAGCAATTAGTTCCCTGCTCAAACGGGACCGGTCAAGGTCGCATATCACAGTGCTTATATTTTTAACATCTGTTGTAATGGCATAAGCAAAGATAAAAAGCTGGATTAAAGGAAGAAGAAAAATTATCACCAGCATAAACCTGTCTCTAAAAATCTGCAAAAATTCCTTTTTTAAAATATGTAAAACTACCTTCATTAACCAAGCTTTAACTTAAATCTTTTTTGCGCCATAAGAAAAAATACCGAGCCAAGAAAAGCCAAAGCCAAAAGCTGGGGGTAAATTATGCTCAAGCCTACCCCTTTGAGCATTATCCCTCTTATCACTACTAGAAAATAACGAGCAGGAATAATATAAGTAAGAAGCTGTAAAGCTTTGGGCATACTGGGAATGGGAAATATAAAGCCGGATAAAAGAATGGTGGGCAAAATCGTGCTCACCAAAGACATTGCCATTGCTATCTGCTGATTGGGCGCAATGGTGGAAATTAAAATTCCAAAGGAAAGTGCAGAGAAGATATAAAAAAGCGAAGAAAAAGCCAAAAGCAAAATACTCCCCCTAAAAGGAACTTTAAACCACAGGCAAGAAAAGCCCAAAATTACTCCTGCCAGCAAAAAGCTGAGCAAAATATACGGAATTAATTTTCCTGCCAGAAGCTCGGTGCGGGAAACTGGAGAAACAAGAATTTGCTCTAAGGTGCCTGTTTCTTTTTCTCTTGCTAAAGTAATGGCTGTGAGCATAGCACAGAGCATCATCATAAAAACCGCCACCAGCCCAGGAACCACAAAATTAGCGCTTTTTAGTTCAGGGTTATACCAAATTCTCGGACGAATATCTATTAGCGGAGTAAGGCGCAAAGAAGCCTTTGTCAAAGAATAATCTGCCAGAAAGGTTTTTAGGTAATTAATCAGGATGCTGGCAGAGTTAGCATCTGCACCATCAACAATCACCTGAATCTGAGCTTTTGGCTTATGCTTCAGCCTGCGAGCAAAATCTTTAGGAATAACTATTCCCGCCCGAATTCTTCGGAATTTGATGAGCTTTTCAATATCTTGAATCCGCTCCAGCCAAAAGCAGATTTTGAAATTAGGACTTGCCTCTAGAGAATCCAGCAATCTTCGGCTGGCAAAACTTCGGTCATAATCCACCACCGCCAGCCTGATTTGCTTTAAATCCATATCTATGGCGTATCCGAAAATAATCATCATCAAAAGCGGAAGGATAAATATTATGGTCAGGCTCCTTGGGTCACGGAGAATATGAAAGACTTCTTTTTTAGCAATTGCCCAAAGCCGTGAATGAAAAACCCTGCTCATCCCTCTCCTCGCACCAGCTCAATAAACAACTGATGAATGCTCGGTTGATGCCAGTTTTGTTTTAGCTCACTCGGCGAGCCACTAGCTATAATTTTTCCCTGATGCATTATTGCTAAACGATGGCAATATTCTGCTTCTTCAAGATAGTGAGTGGTGACAAAAACTGTTGTGCCCTGCTCTGCCAGCTCATAAATCAACTCCCAGAACTGCCTGCGGGCTATTGGGTCAACCCCAGAGGTTGGCTCGTCTAGAAAAACAATTTTCGGATTATGCAAAATAGCTGAAGCAAGACCAAGCCGCTGTTTAAATCCTAAAGGAAGCTGAGCAGTGAGCTCATCTGCACGCTCTTTTAATTCCAGTCGTTCCATCACTTCTTGAATTCTTCTCTCCAAATCTGCTCCTTCCAAACCATAAACCCCGCCAAAAAATCGCAAATTTTCCACCACTCGAAGGTCAGGATATAAACTGAATTTTTGAGACATATACCCGATGACCTTTTTAATCTCTTCTGGCTGGGTGCGAATGCTAAATCCAGCTACCCAGCCCTCTCCTTCTGTTGGCTCCAATAACCCACAAAGCATACGAATGGTGGTGGTCTTGCCCGCACCGTTGGCGCCAAGAAAACCAAAAATCTCTCCCTGGGCAACTTCCAGAAAAACACGGTCAACAGCAGTAAAACTGCCAAATCGCTTGGTCAAACCCTGAGCTTTTACTGCCAGCTCCATCATAATCATTCCCGCTCCTCTGCCTGCTTGATCAGCCAAGCAAAAATATTTTCCAAGCGAGGAGAAATTTTTTGTGGAACTAAATCTGTGCGATTCAAAGACTCCAGAGCCTGCAAAATTACCTTTCTGCCATTTTTATCTTTTTCCAGATGAAGATGGAGCCTGTCGCCAAAAAGCTGGACATCTAGGATTTCTTTTACATCTTTGAGTTTTTTAGCTAGCAAAATTAAATTCTCTCCCGAAAGCTCAAAAAGTTCACCAGGAAAAAGTTCAACCAATTGCTTGGGCTTGGCACAGGCAAGAATCTTTCCCCGATAAATCAAAGCTACCCGGTCGCATACCTCTGCCTCATCCAAATAAGGAGTGGAAATAAGAATGGTGGTGCCCGCCTGCCTAAGCTCACCTAAAATCTTCCAGAACTCATCCCGAGAGACCGGGTCAACTCCTGTGGTTGGCTCATCTAGAATTAAAACCTTTGGCTGATGAACCAATGTACAGGCAAGAGCAAGCTTCTGCTTCATTCCACCAGAGAGCTGACCTGCTCTCCTTGTTTGAAAAGCATCTAAGCCACTGAATTCCAAAAGCCTTTTCTCTCTCTGCCTGCGCTCTTCTTCAGGAACCTGAAAAAGTTGAGCAAAAAATTTAAGGTTCTCATTCACGCTCAGGTCAGGATAAAGCGAGAACCGCTCAGGCATATAACCAATAATGGTTCTTACTTTCTTTTGCTCCTTGCTTACATCTTTGCCCAAAACCCAGCAAAAGCCTTGGTCTGCATCTAAAAGACCACATAAAATCCGCATCAAAGTGGTCTTGCCCGCTCCATCAGGTCCAATTAATCCAAAAAGCTCACCAGAAAAAATTTCCAAGCTCACTCCATCAAGAGCGACCTTTCCTTCAAAACTTTTAACTAGATTCTCTATTTTTATTGCTGGCTGGCTCATTTTTGCTTGCTTATAAAATAAGCATCTGCAGGCATTCCGATTTTGAGCTCCTCTTTGGGATTTTCCAGCACCAGCTTTACCGCATAAACTAGCTCTGCTCGTGCGGAACGGGTTTGAACATTTTTGGGCGTGAATTCTGCTTTAGGAGAAATCCAGCTGACTATAGCTAAAAACTTTTTTTCAGGAAAACTATCCACCTGCACTTCCATTTTTTCTCCCAGCTTAACCAAGCCAAGTTCAGGTTCGGTTAAATAAATTTTCAACTCCATCTGAGAAAGGTCTGCTATGGCAAGAACAACCTGGCCTGTGCGGACGACTTCTCCTGCTTCTATCATTCGCTCAATCACCTTTCCTTTAATCGGACTTTTGACCACTCCCTGCTTTATCTGCCAGTCAAGCTCTTTTAAGCCAGCAAGAACGCTCTCGCGCCTAGCAAGCAAAGATTCTTTTGCCAGCTCTGCCTGCCGAAGCTGAGCAAGCGCAACTTTATACTTGGCTTCTATTTCGTCTAGCTGGCTAGGAGTAGCAACTTTCTTTTTATAAAGATTCTTTATTCGCTGATAGTTTTTACTTACCGCCTTATAGCCAGCCTTTGCCTGATTAACCGCTTGTTCTGCCTGCTTAATTCCAATCTCCAGCTCTTTTAAAGATTTTTCTAGACGCTCCCTTTTCAGGCGCAACGGCTCAGTATCAATAATCAAAAGAGTATCTCCCTCATCTACCTCCTCCCCCTCTTCTACCAGCACAGAAAGAACTTTTCCGCTCAAAAGACTGGATATTTCTACCTCCCGAGCTTCCAAAGTGCCAGAACCAGCATAGTTCTTCTCAGAAAAGCGTGAACAGGAAAAAAGCAAAAGCAGAAAAATAACGAGTTTTTGCCTTTTCATTTCTTCCTCCTCTTTTTAGTAGATGAGCTACGAAATAATCCCCTTTTAAGCAAAGATTTGATGTGAGCACGACGGGCTTTAAGAAAATCTTCCTCTTGAGCTAAATCTATATCCCAAATCTGGATAAATATCGGACGGACAAAAAAGTAAAATAAAGTCATTCCCAAAATACTCAATACCGCCTGTGGGGGCTCTACTGGATAAATCTTTTTCTCTTTTATTCCCTGTTTTACAAGCTCTTGTAAATCTTGTGGCAAAGATAAATTATCTTCTTTCATAATCTTTTGAAAAACCTTTTTTGCCACTTCTGCCCCTTCTAAAAGCTCCCAGCTTAAAAGACGAACTATCTGCGGATGGGCATCAATGAAGTCAAAATAAACATCAACAAGCGTTTCCAATTTTTTTTGTAAATCTTTTTTTGAAGCTTTTTTAACCAGCTCTTGAATTTGGCTCAAAATCTGACTCAGATAATATTCAAAAACCTGCTCATAAAGCTGGGCTTTGCTGGAAAAGTAATAATGAACCAAAGCTTTGTTTACCCCAGCTCGCTGGGCAATTTCATAAACTCTTGCTCCTGCTTTTCCTTTTTGCGAAAAGACCTCAAGCCCTGCTTTTAATATTCTCTCCTGAGCACTAGGAGAGAATTTGTTTTGGGGATTTTGTTCCTTTTCTGGTTTTAAATTTTTAACCATTTGGTTAAACCATCTGGTTAATTTTATCCTGAGTTTTTTCTCGCGTCAAGTAAAATTTTTATCCTTAAAACTCTTGATAAAGAACAGATAAAATGATAATTAAAGAAAAACTCAACCTGTAAAGGAGGAAAAAATGAACGCACCGCTTGAAGGAATTAAAGTTTTAGACCTTTCTCAGTTTTTAAGTGGTCCTCGTTGCACTCAGCTTCTGGCAGATTTTGGTGCAGAGGTGGTTAAGCTGGAACCACCTATTGGTGAGGCAATGAGATTGCTTATGCTTCCGGTTAAAGGTATGGACCGTTCTCTTTCCAACTGGCACCGAAATAAAAAAGGCATTACTTTAGACATCCGCCATCCTAAAGGAAAAGAAATCTTTTTAAAGCTAGTTCCTCATTTTGATGTTCTGGTGGAAAATCTTGCTCCTAAAACTTTGGACAAAATCGGCTTGGGATATGAGGAGCTAAAAAAGGTTAATCCCAAGTTGATATATTGCTCAATTACAGGTTTTGGGAGAGAGGGTCCAAAGTCAGAAAGGGTGGCTTTTGACCTTATTGCTCAAGCAACTGCTGGGATTCTTTCCGCGATGGGAATTCCTGACCGAGTTCATCCGGTTTTTATCGGCGACCTTGTAAGCGGTGCCTATGCTGCTTATGCCATTCTTTTGGCGCTTCGCTGGCGTGATAAAACTGGTGAGGGGCAGTTCATTGATGTTTCTATGCAGGATGTGCTTTACTTTCACAATTTCCTTGCCATAGATAAGCGCTCGGTTGATGAGTGCGGATTAAGAGAAGAGCTTCAAAAAGCAATGGGTGGAACTTTTACTGACTTTTTCCAAGGAAGAAAGGGAGCACCTTTTTGGAGCATATATCAGGCAAAGGATGGATATATTGCTGTTGTATTCCTTACTGATGCTCAATGGAAAAGGATTTGCAACATAATAGGTCATCCTGAGCTGGCAGATGACCCGAAATTCGCCAATGTTATCCTTCGGGTAAAGCATCGTGAGGAATACAGGCATTATTTTGAAGAATGGATGAAAGAGCGAACAGTAGAGGAAATTGAAAAAATCCTTGTGGAAAACCGCATTCCTTGCGGTCCTGTTGCTGATGCTGATATGGTCAACAACGACCCACATTTAATAACCCGGGGAATGATTAGCTGGTGCGAAGACCCGGTTTACGGCAAAGTGGCGGTGCCTGGCATTCCTATTAAACTTTCTCGCTCCCCAGGAAAAATAATAAGGAGCGGACCGCACCTTGGCGAGCATAACGAAGAGATTTACGGAAAATATCTGGGAGTTTCTCCTGAGGATTTAAAGGAACTTAAATCTCAAGGGATTATATAGTTATTTTCCTCTTGTGAGCTGGGCTCAAAGTTTTTAGGAATCATTACAGTAAAAAGTGTTCCTTTTCCTGGCTCGCTTTCTACCTCAATTTTTCCCTGATGCTTTTTGACAATGCCATAAGATATGCTCAAGCCCAGTCCGGTGCCTTGATTAACATCCTTGGTGGTAAAGAAAGGGTCAAAGATTTTGCTGAGATTTTCTTTAGGAATGCCACAGCCAGTATCTTCAATTTGCACGCAGTAATAATCGCCTTTTTTAAAGGTTCTCACCCATATCTTTCCTCTTTTCTCAATAGCCTGCGAGGCATTGACTAAAAGATTAACAAATACCTGAGTGAGCAGGCGAGGATAGCATTTTATAGGTGGAAGGTTAGAATATTCTCTAATTAATTCTGCTTTATATTTGATGGCATTCCAAGTTAGATTAATGGAAGTTTCCAAAAGGTCCTCCAGTTTTGCCTCTCCCACAACATCATAGTTAGGATGGGTGAACTGCCGAAGGTCTCTTATAATCCCAATGACTCTTTCCACTCCCTCCTGAGTTTCTGCAATAATTTGTTTGCAATCTGAAAGGATATACCAAATGTCAAGCTCTTGTGCTTTTTTGTAAATTTCTTCCAGTGTTTGCTTAAGTTTGCCAGATGCTTTTTTACTTAATGGTTCAAGTCTTTGAAAAAGCTCCTGCAAAAAGTTGATTATGGCATCTGCATATTCTTTAATCTGCTCCAAATTGTTTTTAACATAAGCCATTGGATTGTTTATCTCATGGGTTATGCCTGCGGTCAGGGCGCCGATGCTTGCCATTTTTTCTGATTGAATTAATTTGTCCTGCGTGCGCTTGAGCTCTTGGAGAGATTCTTCCAGTTTGCGGGTTCTTTCCCAGACCATATCCTCTAGGCGCTGATTCTGCTCTTCTAGACGGCGCTGGTAAAGTTGATTTTCCAACTCAAGCCTCTCTTTCTCTTTGACCAGACGCTGAAAAGCAACTGCTCGGTCAACCACCATTAAAAACTGCTGATTGTCTATTGGCTTGGTTAAATAATCATAAGCACCGAGTTTTACTGCTTGAATAGCTGTATCAAGATTAGGAGCGCCAGTAATGAGAATTACAGGAAGTTTATAGCCTTTTTCTCTGAGTAGGGCTAAAAGCTCTAAACCGTTTAAGCCGGGCAGGAGAATGTCTGCAATAATAACATCAAACTCCTGCTGTTCAAGAAATTCCTCTGCTTTTTTACCCTCATCTACTGCTACCACATCATAGCCTTTTCGCTTGAGAAGATTTTCATAAAGCTTGAGAATAGCAGGCTCATCATCAATTAAAAGTATTTTGGGCTTTTCAACTTCTTTCTGCTCAAGCAGCTTTTTGCTCCCCATTTGCGGGGCTGAGGCGGTGCTTGGATAAGGTGAAAAATATAATTCCATTTCCTTGTTCATTTTCTCCCTCCCAAAGCTCTCCACCATAATTTTCAACAATAGCTACAAGAGATGGTCTGGGAAAGGTGGAAGAAGCTTTAGAAATATCTTCTTCTGATTCAAGGTCAATTTCTTCTGCAGAATCTTTTTTAGCAGGCTCCTGCTTTTTCTCTCCCAAGAGCGAAAGATAAAACAAAAGCCTATCATTTAAGTTGTTATATCCGATTTCAATTATGGGCTTTTCAATTCCCTCGCTTTTGGTCAGAAGCTCTTCAATCAAACCTTTAAATAACTGATGAAGCCAATTCCATCGGCAATAGATGCTGGGCAGAGTGGTTTTTAATTTTATCTGGGCTTGATAGTTTTCTAAAAGCTCTTTGAGCTCATTTTTAAGGTCAAAAACCAGCTCCTGAAGGCTGACCAATTCATTTTTGGATTTTTCACCATCTCTTTTTAATTCCAAAGCTTCTTCCAGCTCTAATAACTGGTCTCGGCATTGCTCTGCTTCACGCATCAAGATTAAAAACCTTCCTTCCATCTCCACTGGAAGTTTATCCGATGCCTGCACATAAAGAAGACGAGACATCTGTAGTATATGCCTTATTGATGGCTTAAGGTTTTCAACCAAATTGTAAAGCTGGGTTTCTGTTTGATTGAGAGCTTTTTCCAAATGCTTTATTTTATTTTTATACTTCTGATTCTGGACCCTCCGCCAGTTCCTGAACATCTTTTGCACTTTGGTGATATGTTCATTCTTTTGGGTAAGCTCTTTGCGAAGTAAAGCCAAAGCTTTTGCTAGAAATCTTGGCTCGCTTCTTTCAGATAAATCGGCAGTAATTTGGGAAAAGCCTGTTTTAAAATAATTCACTATTTGCTGAATCGGCTGAATAATTCTCCAGCTAAAAAGCATACTGAGGACAAATCCTAAAATTAAAAAACTTATTCCCGGAAGCATTACCTTCCAGTAATTAAAAGGTGGTAAAAAATCCGCCTGATAAATGGCTAAAATGGTCCTCCTGCCTAGCTCCGCTTCAACTTTACTTTTTAATGCCAAAACCTTGCCCCGGCTTCGGCAATTCCAAAGCTTAAAGCCTAACCCCTCTCTGGATAAAGGAACACAAACATCTTTATATCTGCTAAAAACCTTTTCACCTGTCTGGTCCCAAAGCTCTAATCCAATAAGCTCCGGATGAAACTGAAAATATGTTTGAGCAAAACTTTGAAGCCTAGCCTCATCAATTTCACTGAAAAAATTCTCTAAATCAGCCTGAACCTTTTTAAGCCGAAATTTGTATTCGCTCCATTGCTTGTGTGCGCTCCAGCTAAATATCCCTCCGCCTACAATCAGCACCAGCAAAAATAATCTGAGGCGAACTTGCCAACTCCAGCTAAATCCTTTCATCTTTTCCTCTCTTTTTAAAGATATACCTTTCCTAAACTTTGATGATTTTGAGCAGACTAAAGATTCCGCTTTTGTTTGTTAAAATCTCTGACATTTTTGGTGTCTTTAAGATTATTCGGTTAAAGAAGGGAAAAATTTAACCTGCAAGCTCCTGCCTTTCTGATGGTCTTTGTCTGAATATCCAGGCGAGAAGAACGCTAACCTCGTATAAAACCCAAAGAGGACCTGCAAGCATAAGCTGACTTACTACATCTGGCGGGGTAAAAATAGCAGCAAGAGTGAAAATAAGGATAAGAGCATACTTTCGGTTGCGGTTTAAAAATTTGTGGTCAATCAAACCTATTCTTGCTAAAAAAACAGCGACCAGCGGAAGCTCAAAAACTAAACCAAAAGCAAAAAGCATCTTGGTAGCAAATGAAAAATAATCGCTCAGTCTCGGGTTCATTTCCACCCCGGGAAAAGTAAATTTAGCAAAGAACTGAAAGCCTATGGGAAAAACTATCATATATCCGAATACTGCTCCGCCAACAAAAAACAAAGTGGAAAAGATTATAAAAGGAAAAAGATAGCGCTTTTCATGCTTATACAAAGCAGGAGCAACAAACTTCCAGAATTGATAAAAAATTATCGGAGACGACACAAAAACCGAAGCCAGAAAGCATATTTTTAAATCAAACAAAAAACCCTCTGGCGGAGATGTAAACTGAAACTTTCCTTTCCCCTGAATGGCTTTTTCCATTGGAAGCTTAAAATATTCAACCAAAGGCTGGTCAAAAAATACATAAATGACAATAAAGCAAATAATCACCGCTAAGGCACAGACAATTATTCTTTTTCTTAACTCCTCCAGATGCTCAAGAAAAGTCATCTCCGCACCTGGAGAAGATTTATTCTTTTTCTTTTTTTTCTTGTTTTTCTTCGGCATTTTGCGTATCTAGTTTTTCTGCTTCTTCAATTTCTTGCTCCAGTTTTTGCTGAAGAAGGGTGGGCACCTCTGAAATCTCTTGAAGCGACTGCTGAATCTCCTTTACATCCTCTTCCTCTAACACCTCTTCTTTTATCTCCTCAGCGGTCTTTCTCAGCTCTGCCATAACCCTGCCAAAAGCCTTCATCACCTCAGGAAGCCTTTTCGGACCAAACACTATAAGAGCAATAAGCAAAATCACCACCAGCTCCCAAGGACCGATGCCGAACATTTATTCTTTATCCTCCAGCCAGATGATTTTGTTTTTTAATCCTTGACTGATTTTGTGCGTGCCGAGCGCATCAATAAAAATCGCCTCCAGCTCTGGTTGAGAATTAACAATCCTTATGCCCTGCTCGCTCCCAAGAACAAAAAGAGCTGTTGCCCAAGCATCTGCCAATATCCCTTTGGCGCATACCACACTCACACTCCTCTCACCCAGAGCAGGATAACCTGTGCGGGGGTCAAGAATATGAGAATATCTCTTCCCTTGATAAATAAAATACTTCTCATAATCTCCGCTAGTTGCTATTGCCTGCTCTTTAAGATAAATCTTGGCAATAATTTTATTTTTTTGAAATGGACTTCTCAAACCAATGGCAAATCCTTTAGAGGGCGCACCAAATACGCATAAATCTCCACCAACATTAACTATCCCGCTTTTCACCCCATAGCTTTTCAAAACCCTAACCGTACAATCTCCTGCATAGCCCTTTGCAACTCCACCCAGGTCAATTCCCATTCCTTGCTGAGAAAGATAAACAGTTAAATTCCTGCTGTCCAGCTTAAGCTTATCACAACCAACCAGTTTGAGCTTTTCTTTTATAAGCTCAGCAGGCGGAGGCGTTGGATTTTTCTCACCAAATTTCCAAAGAGCGAGCACAGGCAGAATTGTAATATCAAAAGCACCCTTGCTCTGCTGGCATATTTCTTTAGCAGTTTTAATTAGCTCAAAAACTTCTTTATCCACTTTTACTGGCTTTCTACCCGCATTCTTATTAATAAGGCTGATAAAAGAATCATCACGAAATCTACTTAATTTCTTTTCCAAACGCTCAATTTCCTTAAAACCTGCTTCAACCGCCTGCTCCAACTTCTTTTTATCTGTTCCCTGAACAATTATTTCAACTTCGGTTCCCATAAGAAGGCGAATTCGCCTGATTTCCAAAAAACTCTTATGACAGGAAAATATGGCAAAAGCAAAAATTAAAAAAATGATTTTATGTTTTAGTTTCATTTTTTAATCCGGATTTTATCTGCATCTACTGCGCATCTAAAGCCGTTATATTCGCTTATATCATCAGGAGGGAGGGGATTGCGTGCGGAGGTTCTTAAAAGGTCAATGGAGAAGAAAAATGCTCCGCCTCTTGTGACCTTATATTTTCCAGTCTCATCAAATTTTTTAGGAGCTGATGGATAAGATTTATACCAATCAGCTGTCCATTCCCAAACATTACCTGCCATATCCATAACTCCGTATGGACTGGCTCCCTGAGGATAGCTTCCAACAGGTGTGGTATTTTTATAAGGGGTGGTGCGATTATTGGAACGGGTTGGGTCCCAAAAATTTCCCCAAGGATAAATCCGACCGTCGGTTCCCCGGGCAGCCTTTTCCCACTCCGCCTCGGTTGGCAGGCGTTTTCCTGCCCAGCGACAATAAGCATCTGCATCATACCAGCTTATGTGCTGAACCGGATGGTTCTCCTTTCCTTTGGGTATGGCTTTGCGTAGATAATAAGGCGGGCGATGACCAGTTTCTTGGCAGAATTTCAGATATTGGGTTGTGGTGACCTCATATTTATCTATGTAAAAATCTTTCAAATAAACCTTGTGCCTGGGAGCTTCGTTTGGCTTTTTACTTGAGCCCATCCAGAACTCACCAGCTGGGATAAGCACCATAATAGAATTATCTTTTTTCCAGCGAATAAGCTTGGGATATTTTGATGCAGGCTTTGAGGAAAAAAGCAGACAAAGAAAAATAACTAACCCAACCAGAAAAATTCTGTTCCTTTTCATTTTTTCAAAGGTGTTGGTCGGTATCCGAGTTTTAAGCTTTTTAAATACTCCTTCCAAGCCCGCTCCTTGTCTCCCAGCAAGGAATAACATTTTCCCAGAAGATAGTGCCCTTCTCCACTTTCAGGCTTCAGCTCAACATATTTCTGCAAATGCAGAAGCGCAGATTTAGGCTGATTTATTGCAATATACATTATAGCCAAGTTAAGGTTTGCCTGGGGATTATCAGGGTTGATAGCTAATACTTCAAAATATTCTTCACGAGCACGGTCAAAATTTTTTTCCAAAAAATAGATATTGGCAAGGCTTAGATGTGCTTGGACATAATCAGGTGAAAGCGCAGTCTCTATTAAAAAAGCGGATTTAGCTTTATCCATCTCTCCACAAGCCAGATAAGCAATGCCAAGGTTATTGTAAAAATGATATTCACGGGGATTAGAACAGCGCTTAATAGCATTTTGATATAACCTGATTGCTTCCCTGCACTTATTCATTCTTAAATAACAATTGCCAAGATTATTATACGGAGGGAAATAATCAGGAGCGAGGCTTATAGCTTTCTGCAATTCCTCCACCGCCTCTCTAAACATACCCATCTGCATATATAATGTGCCTAGCTTGTTATGAATCTGCGAATTCTGAGGAGCAAGCTCTGCTACTTTTTTGTAATAAAGTTCTGCCTCAGGATAAAAATCCTTTCCCTTCCATTCCAAACATACGCCTTTGACATAAAGATAATCTTTGTTTTTGGGTTCAAAAAACAGGGCACGGTCAAGAGCAGAAAGCCCCTCATCATATCTTCCCAGCTGGCACAGACACAATCCTTTGCCATACCAAGCATAGGCAAGGCTTTTATCTACCTCAATAGCTTGTTCAAAATATCTAAGGGCAATCACCCAGTTCCGAAGCTTCATAAATTCATCGCCTAGTTTAACAAGCTCGCTGGCATTTGCCTGAATTAGAAGAATAGCTAAAAATATGATGATTCTTTTCATCATTTTTTAAAATAAATCCAAACAGGTTTATTCGCAAATTTTTTAGGACGCTTTAAGTTCTTCTGCTCGAATGATTCTATTAACTATATCCCTACTCAAAGCCAGCTCAACAAGCGCTTCTGCCAGCTCTTTGTTGCTTATTGGGCGATATCTTTGCCAAAGCTTTTTTGCGCCTAAAAGTTTTGCAGGAGCTAAAACAACCTTCAATAGGTAGGCTCCCAGCTCTTCAGCTCTTCTTCGTTCATCTCTATCTTTACCTTCTATAAGACTGGAACGAATAATAAGATAGGGAAGATTGCTATTTATCACTTCTTGCTCTGCCTTCCATCTTGCTTTGTAATATGAGCCTATTGAATAAGGACTTACTCCCAAAGCAGAAAGATAAACAAATTTAGGTTTAATTTGCGCCTCTTTGGCTGAGTTAATTAAAAGAGCGGTCAGCCCATAATCAACCGCCATATAAGAAAACTGCTTTGGGTCTTTTCCCTGCTTTTTTGCCTGCTTCATTCTGGCACGAGTGGTGCCGATAAGGCAAAAAATTAAATCAGGTTTGATTTTTAAAAAGGTCTCTCTCAGTGCTTCTTTTTCCCAAGCACTGGTATCAATTTTTGCGCCTATAGCGGAGAATTTTTCCTGCCAGAAATTCAGCTTAGGCGAATCTGGGCGAATGTGCGCATAAGTAATAATCTCTTTTTCAACCAGTTTTCTTACTACTTCTCTCCCTGTATAACCTGTTGCTCCAGCAACAAATGCTTTTAAAACTCTCTCCTCCATTTCTTACACCATCATAAGCTTTTAAAAATTAAAAGCAAAATTTGACCAAAAATCCCAAACCAAGTAAAGTTAAAAAGATGAAAACCAGGTATCTTTTTCTTTTAGCATTATGGCTGGTAATCTTTTCCTTTTGCAAAAAAGCACCTCACCTAAAGCCTGGTTATGTTCCTCCAGAGGAAATTATTGACCGCTACCACAGTGCGCTCAGGTGGAAAGAATATGAAGAAGCCAAACAATATGTGCTTCCTGAATGCAGAGCTGAATTTGACCAGTTTGTAAAAAGAATGAAAAGAAAGTTAAATATTGTTGACTATGAGATTTTAGAAATCAAGCTGGAACAGGACGGTTGGGTGGCTAAATCCAAAGTAAGAAGGACATATTTTCTTATGCCTTCAATTGAGCAAAAAGAAGAGGTATTAAATCAAATTTGGAAGCTTGTTAAAGGCAGTTGGTATTTATCATCTCCGCCTTTTTAAAATGGGAAAAATCCTTGTTGTTGCAGGAGAGGCATCAGCAGACCTGCACGCATCAGCAGTAGTCAGGGAGCTTTTAACTGCTAATTCAGATATTGAAGTTTACGGAGTTGGTGGAAAGCATCTTCAGCAAGTAGGAGCAAAAATCTGGTTTGATTTCTCTCAAACAGGCGTGGTGGGAGTGTGGGAGGTTATTCCCAAACTGCGTTATTTTCTTAAAGCACGCTCCCAACTTATTAAAAGCATTGAGACAGAAAAGCCTGACCTGGTTTTACTTCTAGACCTACCTGATTTTAACCTAAGTCTTGCCAAAAAAATCAAAAAGCTTAATCCCCACCAAAAAATTGTTTATTACATCAGCCCACAGATTTGGGCATGGAGAGAAGGAAGAGTTAAGCTGGTAAAAAAATACATTGACCTTATGCTGGTTATTTTTCCTTTTGAAGTTGAGTTTTACCAAAAAGCTGGGGTGAAGGTGAAATTTGTTGGTCATCCTTTGGTTGAGCGGGTAAAGCCATCGCTTGCAAGAGATGAAGTTAGGAAAAAGCTGGGAATAAAACCTGATGAGCTGGCTCTGCTCTTCCTTCCCGGTAGCAGAAAAGAAGAAATAAACATATATCTTCCCCGTTCACTTCCTGCTTTGGCAAAGCTGAGCAAGGAATTTCCGTTAAAAACTATTTTGGTCAAAGCCCCCACTCTTTCCCAAGAATTTCTTTTAGATAAATTAGGAGAATATAAAGACATTGTTCAAATAGTTTCTGGCAATATTTATGATTTTCTTTTTGCTGGTGACCTTGCTCTGGTAGGTTCAGGAACCGCTACTTTAGAATGTGCCCTTGCCCAGCTTCCAATGGTGATTCTCGCCCGCACCAGCTTATTAAATTATTTGCTTGTCCGACCACTTGTTCATACTCGTTATTTTGGACTGCCAAATTTAATTGCCAAAAAGGAAATAGTCCCTGAGCTTTATATGTGGAAGGTAAATCCTCAAAAAATTTATGAGGAGCTTAAAAACATCTTAAATAGCGAAGAAAAGAAAAAAGCTATTAAAAATGAGCTAGCAAGAATTAAAAAAGTTCTTGGTGAAAAAAACGCATCAAAAGAAGTGGCAGGGGAGCTGTTAAATCTGCTTCCTACTTATTCCTGATGCTCCAGCAATTTTAAAGCCTTTTTTAATCTGGACACATCTTGCGAGCTGAGCTTCAAAGCGCTTTTATCACTTACCAAGATGCGGGCGCAAGTGGTTGGAATTTTGTTCCATCTTTTTTTCTTTTGATTAAGCTCGTCCAAAGCCTTTAGTAAAAAAATCTTCCAGCTTCTTTCCTTAGGATGAGCTATTGCTTTTTCTAAATCAGCTTTAATTGCAGAATAGTCAATCTTTTCTGCCTCGTTCAGCAAAAGAACCTGCGCATTGGAGCGATTGCCTAATTTCACCCGCTTATCTTTATCACTTAAAACCAAAAACTCTACCAGCAATCCATTGTGGTCGCTAGGTTTTATTTTTCCTTTTGGGCTTGGCACAGGCTTGTTTAAAACCACTCTGGCGCTTACAGGTTTTAAATAAAATCCATTTGATGCAGAATAGTTCTGGTAAAAAATATGGTCTATACGCTTGGAGAGCTGACAGGATTTTTCTCCCTGCTCGCATCCTTTAAGCTCAACCTCATCAACCACATTATTCAATCCTGAAAGAATTTTCAATAGCTTATATTCTAAAAGCAGAGGTGGAGAGTTAAAATCTCCAACCGCAATTAAGCTACGATTTTTGCTTTGGAGATTCATTTCCTGAATAAAAGCTGAAATGGCAAATGCCTGAAGTAATCTATCGGTTTTAAGCCTATCTTCTTCAAAAACCTCTCCCTTGATGACAACAGGCTTATAGCGAGCAATCATATGCGTGTTAAAGAAATCAACAGGACCAAAAGGGGTTTTTATTCTTGCATAGGCAACCCCTTTTTTAGCATAAAAATCCGAGTTAAGCGGATAGCCATTTACCGGGTAATGATAAATCTTTGCATCTTCAATCGGGTATTTGCTCACTATCCAAATACCAGTTCCATACCATTTTTTAAAATATACCTGATAGGGCTTGCCCCAGCCCGAGGCGCGAAGTTCAGAAAGAATTAACTGGCGATGTTTTTTATTAAAAGCCTCTTGAAAGCCAATTATATCTGGATTTAATTTAGCAATTTCTTTTCCAATGAGCTTTGCCCGAAGCTTTCTTTTGGGCGCAATAAAAACTCCCCAGATGTTATAAGTTAATACCCTCAATTTTCCCAATTCTTTAGCTTGAGCAGATGAAAAAATAGCTAAACTTAAAATAACAAACAAAACCCTTTTCATCTTACCCCTCCTCTTTTAAATCTAAAACCGCCACTGTCACGCCATCTCCACCTTCTCTTGGTTCTCCGGGACGAAATTCCCGAACATAAGGAGAATCTTTTAAATAATCCCTTACCAGTTTTTTCAAAACCCCTGTTCCATGCCCGTGAATAATATAAACCATTGGCTTAGATTGACGAAAAGCTCGGTCAAGATATTGAATAAGCTCCACCTCTGCCTCATCTGCTCTTTTTCCTCTCAAATCAATGGTGTTATTGGGAGAAGGTGGAAGATAGGTTATGCTTGGAGAAGAAATCTGGTTTGGCGGAAAAGAAGTGGCTTTAGCTCGCTCCTCAAGCCAGCGAAGCCCTGAGGGCTTTTCCCTTAACCGAATGGTTCCTATAGCAAGCTCTACCTCTTGTTTCTCTGGGTCTTTTGAAATCACCTCTGCTTTGCTCTTTAACTTACTTACCCAGACAACATCTCCGGGATTTAATTTTTCAAAAGATACAGCCTCTCCGGGTTGGGGAAGAGGATATTTTTCTTCTAATTCTTTCTTCAGCTGACTGATTTTTTCATCAACCTTTTGAGCGAGTTTTGGAACAGGCTTTGATTTAAGCTGGTCAAGTAGTTGATTAAGTTCTCTGCGTGCTTCTTTTAGCTCTCTTTCTAGCTGAAGGCGAAAATCCTTTTTTAGCTCCTGCTCGCGGCTTTTAAGCTGGGCTTCTTTTTCCTGCAGAGCTTTTTTCAGCTCAGCGATTCTTTTCTCCTCTTCTGCTAATTCATAAAATTTTTTATCTAATAGCGAGCGCTTTTTATCCAGCTCATTAAGGAGCTCCAAAAATCTGGATTCCTGTGGGTTTATAAGCTCTTTTGCTTGTTTAATAATTTTTTCGGCAAGACCGAGCTTCTGGGCAGTATCTATGCCATAGCTTATTCCCGGAATACCTACCCGCAGTTTGTATGTGGGGGTGAGGGTTTGGGTGTTAAATTCAAAGCTGGCATTTATAAATCCTTGCTCAGTCTCTGCAAATTGCTTGAGCTTGGTAAAGTGCGTGGTGACAAACACAAGGCAATCTCTTTTAGCAAATTCTCGCAGGATAGTTATAGCCAAAGCGCTTGCCTCTTCCGGGTCGGTTGATGCGAGTATTTCGTCAATCAGGATTAAAGAGCCTTTGCCCGCATAATTAAGAAATGCGATTAAATCAAGCAGATGGGCGGAGTAGCTGGATAAATCTTGGCTTATGCTCTGCTCATCCCCAATTAAAGCGTAAACCTCTGGGAAAAAACCAATCTCACTATCAGGATGACAAGGCACAGGCAAGCCTGCCCGAATCATCAAAATGGTCAAGCCAATGGTTTTTAAAAATACTGTTTTTCCGCCTGTATTTGGACCTGAAATGACAATGATTTTTGTCTCTGGCTTCAAAAGCAAATCATTGGGGATTGCATTCTTTCCCTCTAAAATCAAAAGCGGATGCCGAATCTGAAATAATCTAAGCAACGGCAAAAAGCTAATCTTGGGAACAACACCACCTATCTTTTGAGCAAAAAAAGCCTTTGCCTGAATTAAATCCAGCTCTGCCAGTATCTGCTGGCTTAAGCTAAGCTCATCAGCATACTCACCGACCTTTTCACTTAACTGCTTTAATATCCTTTCTTTCTCTGCCTGAATTTCCCTTTGCAGAACCCTAAGCTCATTATTTAATGGAACCAGCTCCATAGGCTCTATGAAAACAGTGGCTCCGCTCGCTGAGGTATCGTGAACAATACCTGAGATTCTGGATTGCATCTCCTTTTTTACAGGAATTACCAACCTGCCATCTCGCTCTGTATAAAACTGGTCTTGAAGAATATCTTGGTATTTGGAAGAACTGAGAAGATGGGTGAGCTTCTTTTGAATATCTGAACGAAGGCTATTAAATTGCTGATGAAGCTGTTTGAGCAGAGCACTGGCATCTGGTCTGACCTCTCCATATTCATCAAGGGAGCGCTCAAGCAGATTTTTTAGCTCAGAAAAATTGCTAATTCCTTTAATTAAAGAATAAAGCCGATGATATCTTTCCCGCAGGGGACGAAAAAACTTTTTTACGCGCTCAAGCTCACAAACCAATTGATAAACTTCTCTCAGCTCTCTCCCAGATAAAACCTTGCCCTTACCAGCAGACTCAAAAACACCTGAAAGCTCAGGGAAATATCCCAGCGGAAGCGAGCCTTCTTGCTCCAAAAGAGAAAGCATTTCTAAAACCAGCTCAAACTCGCTTTTAATCTCATCAAGATTTTCTTTGGGAAGGAGATTTTGAGCAAGGATTTTTCCAGGCTCGGTTTTGGTAAAATCCTTAAGATATTCAAGAACCTGAAAATACTCAAGCCTCTCCAATGAACGATGCAAAAAATCTTTCTTTTCAGCTAATTTCATATCATAATATTCTCATCTGAGCTTGGATTTTATTCAAGACCTAACAAGGAGACAGGAGGAATGAGAAGATATTTAACAGCGAGCTGGATTTTTATACTAGCCATTTGTTTAAAAGCAGAGATTATAAACCTTCCCCTAGCTCAAACCACTGGCGGGGTTGGAATTAATCAGGTAATCACCAAGAGAAGGAGCGTTCGGAGATTCAGCTCCCAAAGCCTTACTTTAAATGAACTTTCTCAACTGCTTTGGTCAGCACAGGGAATAACTGACCCTTATGGAAAAAAGCGAAGCGCACCGAGCGCAGGTGCTATTTATCCTTTAAAACTTTATATTGTAATAAAAACCAATGGAGTGAAAGGGATTGATGCCGGAATTTATCTTTACATTCCTCAAAATCACAGTATCAGATTGATTAAAAAAGGAGATTATATGCGGAAGCTGGCGGAAATCTCTTATGGACAATTTTGGATTGAAAAAGCCCCTATAGCTTTTATTTTTTGTGCTGACCCACAAAGAATGATGGCACGATATAGGGAGCGAGCTTGGCTTTATATCCATCTAGAAGCAGGAATGGCAGGAGAAAACCTTATGCTTTGCGCAGTAAGTCTTGAACTAGGAAGCTGTGCGGTGGGAGCTTTTTGGGATAATAAATTAGCAAATTTATTGCAACTGCCAGAAACTCAAAAGCCTCTTCTCATAATACCAGTTGGCAAAAAATTATAACTGATTTAATCACTTGCCCAGCCAGGTTTTGGTTATAAACCGCTCAAATTCACGAGCCTGTTTGTAATAAGAAAATTTTTGCTCAAGCTCTTTGAAATTCGGCGGATGAAAATCTTTTCTGCCATTCTTTGTCACAGGTGGAATAAGAGCGTGAAGAAGCTCATGATAAACAATATATTCCACAAAATATCTTGGAACATCTGGACTATCCAGTGCTGGATGAACCCGAATAAGTTTTTGCTCGTGGTTATAACTTCCCAGCCTTATGGACTGCTGACCGGGACGAATGCGAGCATTTGACCAAGTGATTTTAATCCCCCGAACCCGAAGATTATATTTTTCGCTCAAACTTTTTAATATCTTTGTTAAATCATAAACCCTTCCACGAGGTTGAAGCTGAATTCCTCTTCGCTTCTTTGCTTGAATCTTTTTGTGGTTCTTCTGAATGTAGTGGTCAATAATCTTGCGCGCGGTGCTTGAATCTTTTTTAATCAGCTCAGCAACCGCACGAATTACCCTTCTGTCTGCTTCCAGAAAAACCTGATGCATCCGCACTTGAACCCGCCTACGCTCGGTTCTTGAGCTGAGAACAACCGAGCGATTTCTGGTGATAATAACATCAACTTGTTTATTAAGTTCATTCTCTAATATCTTGATAATTCGGCGCTTTTTAAGATGGGCAAGCTCAGTTTCAGGGAAGAGATAAAGCTGGGTAAGACACTTTGAATCACTTCTTTTGGGCATCTTAAAAACCTCAAAGGTCTATCAAAAAGAGCCTAATCAAAGATACAAATTTGTCAACTTGACCAAATAAAGATTAAAAGATTTTTCGCCTGCTTAAACTTGATTTGCTAATATTCGCTTTTAATCAATCCTATTCCTGCAACAGCAATGCCGTTTCTACCAGAATTCTTTACCTGATACATTGCTTGGTCTGCTAGCTTAATTAAAGCTTCTTTATCCTGAGCATCATCAGGAAAACCAGCAATACCAAAGCTAGCGGTAATTTTTATGTTGAGATTTTCTTTTTCAAAAAATACAGTTTCATTAAGCACCTTGCGAAGACGCTGGCAAACAAGCACCGCTTCTTTCTTTCCAGTTCTGGGAAGAATAATTATGAATTCATCACCGCCATAACGAACCGTCCAATCTATGGTGCGAAGGTTAAACCGAAGAAGCTGTCCCACCTCTCGCAAAAGCCTGGAGCCAACCAGATGTCCGTAATTGTCGTTAACCAGCTTAAAATGGTCCAGGTCTAGAAAAATCAAAGAAAACGGCGAGTTATAACGAAGGGCACGGGAAATTTCTGTTTCAAGCAGGGTGTGAAGATAGCGGGAATTATAAAGCCCAGTAACATCATCAATAATTGTCAGGTGTTTTATTTTCTCCACAAAGCGAGCATTCTCTATGCCAACAGCTGCAAAATCAGCTAAAGCCTCTAAAAGCTCTATTTCCTGCTCGGTCATTTTTTTGCCAGCAGGATTTATCAGCTCTATAACCCCTAACACCCTTCCCTTGCTGATTAGGGGCACGCAGGCAATGGAGCCGGTTTTAAAGCCAGTGAGCTGGTCAACCCAATGGGCAAATCTCGGGTCTTTATATGCATCTTCAGTTATAAGGGGCTGGGCGTTTTTTGCTACCCAGCCAGCAATCCCCTCTCCTAATTTAAGCCTTATATCCTTGAGCTTTTCAGACCCTTCTCCTACCGCTATTTCAAAATAAAGTTCCTCTCGCTCTTCATCCAGCATCAAAAGCGACCAGTTCTTTGGCTGAAAAATCTCAGCAATGATTTCCATAATCTTATTCAAAACCTCCCTTAAATCTAAGATAGATGTAAGGGTTTTTCCTACCCTGCGGAGGATTGTGAGTTCATTTTGCTTTTTATTTGTCATTTTCTTTATTTTTCTTGAATTTGTGTGGTTTCCCAGACATCTTCCCGAAGCTGGTCATAAAGCTCGCCTAAAACATCTCTTAATTGGATATCTACTTGTTTTTTGTGAGTTGCAGACCAAAAAATTTTACCACAGCTCGGACAGCGCCTAAAATGGTTTTGCGTTTGAAAAACAAAAGGCGGAACAAGCCCACGAACCTTTTCCTTTGCAATTTCTTCAAGCAGGACATTACAGTCAACGCATCTGCTGAACACTCTGATTTTTATCTGCTCTTTAAATCTTTCCACAACAAATCTTAACTGGTCAGCAGGGTAATTCTCTTCTATTAAAATGTAGGGAATCTGCGCGTGGAATAACTTTTCAATTAAATTATGGTCACGGGTCAAAACTATGCGGGATTGCTTTTTGGCAAATTCAATTAACTCATCATCAGGAAATTTGTTTTTAAAATAAACATCTAATCCTAAGATTCTCATCCAGCGGGCAAGTTTGCCGAGCTGTTCATCGCAAAGAAATTTAAGCTCCCCAAAACCTGCCATCTGATTAAAATATAGCATATAAAAAGACAATGATTAAACAGCCAGTTTTGTTCTTATGCTCTTTTGAGGATTGACAAAGCTATTGAATTTGGTTATATATTAAAAATACGGGCGGATAGCTCAGATGGAAGAGCGTCGGCCTTACAAGCCGAAGGTCACAGGTTCAAGTCCTGTTCCGCCCACCATTAAGAGAGATAGACGGGGCCGTAGTTAAGCCTGGTTATAACGCTGGCCTGTCAAGCCAGAGGGCGCGGGTTCAAATCCCGTCGGCCCCGCCATTTTTTATTTTCTTTGCCCCAAAACTTGACCTTTCCTATATACCTTCAGATAATGTTTAAAAACCATTTCCTTCAAAAAGCGAGGTGATAAATTGAATATTGGTATTCAAATCAAGCAGGATTCAAAGGAAGCAAAAGAATTAGCCCAAAAAATTCAAGACTATCTTACAAACAAGCACAAATCTTGCCTGTGCTTTCCAATTAACAAGGAAGAAGATGTAAAACGAGCAGACTTAATTCTGGTTTTAGGTGGAGATGGCACTCTTCTTTACACTGCCAGTTTAGTTGGTGAAAAGCAAATTCCGATTATTGGCGTTAATCTTGGCGGGCTGGGATTTCTTACAGAAATCAAAAAAGAAGAGATTTTCAATTTCATTGACCGAGTAATTGAAGGGGATTTTCAAACCGAAGAAAGGATGCTTCTTCGGGCAAAGCTTTATGATGGCAGGGAAGTTATTGCTCTTAATGATATAGTTGTGGGCAAGGCACAGCTAAGCAGGATGATTGAAATTGAGCTTAAGGTAGATAAATATCCTCTTGCTTTGCTCCGTGCAGATGGAATAATTATCTCTACGCCAACAGGCTCTACCGCTTACTGTCTGGCTGCTGGTGGTCCTATTGTTCATCCAAAACTTAAATGTATAATACTTACCCCCATCTGCGCACATAGCTTGACCATTCGCCCTATTGTTATTCCAGCTAACTCAAAAGTACTGGTTAATGTAAAAAGCGAGCAAAGAGATGTATATCTCACAATTGATGGAAGGTCTTTAGGCAAAATATCACCTCAACAGCCTGTGGAGATAAGCTCTGCAAAAAAGCCTTTGCTTTTGGTCAGCTCACCTTCAATGAATTATTATGAAATTTTAAGAACCAAGCTCGGCTGGGGCTGGAAGTAAATGCTTGCTCGGCTAAGAATAAAAAATTTCGCCATAATTGAAGAGTTAGAGATAGAATTTGCTTTAGGGTTTAATGTTCTTAGCGGAGAGACAGGCGCGGGCAAATCCATTTTGATAGATGCTCTTGTGCTTGCTCTTGGTGGTAAGGCTCGTCAGGAGCAGATACGCTCCGGAGCTGATTTTTGCGAGGTTGAGGCAGTCTTTGAGCTGGAAAACAATGATGAAATCTTCCAACTACTAAAAGAGCTTGGAATAGAAAAGGAGCAGGAGTTAATTTTACGAAGAAGGGTTAGTGCTCAGGGAAGAAGCTCTGCTTGGGTAAATCTTCATTCTGTTCCTGTATCTGTGCTCAGTCGTCTTCGGGAAAGCCTGATTGATATTTATGGACAGCACGAATATCAAAGCCTTCTTCGTCCTGAACATCATTTATCTTTTCTAGATGCTTTTGGAGAGATTTGGGAGAGGTTTTCAGACTATCAGGCTCTTTATCAGGACTGGCAGGAATTAAGAAAAGAATATGAAAGCCTCAAACTGAGCGAAAAGGAGCGCAGGGAAAAAGAAGACCTTTTGAGATTCCGCATTCAGGAGCTTGAATCAGCCAATCTTCGCTCTGGAGAAGAAGAGGAGCTTGAAGCAGAACGGGCACGGCTTCGGCACAGCGAGCTTTTACGCCGGGCAAGTGAATTCGCCTATCAAGAGCTTTATGAGCGAGAGGGAGCGGTTTTAGAAAAAATCTCCGCAGTAATAGCGGAATTAGAAAAAGCTGGAGAATACGACCCTGCTCTTAAAAAATACCTTGATGATTTGTCTCAGGCACAGGCACTGGTGGAAGAAGTAGGAAGAGAGCTCGGTGAATATCTCAGCTCCATAGAAGCAGACCCAAAAAGACTTGAAGAGATTGAAGAACGACGGGCAGAGCTTAAAAGGCTCAAGCGAAAATACCAAATGGAGATTGATGAGCTGATTGAATTTCTCAATCAGAGCAAAAAAGAGTTAGAAACACTTTCCAATTATGAATCTCGCATTGAAGAAATAGAGAAAGAACTGGCAGAAAAAAAAGAGCTTTTGGAAAAGCGCTCCCAGCAACTCAGCAAGGAGCGAAAAATCCAAGCAAAAAAACTAGAAAAAAAGCTTGAGCAGGTTTTAAAAGAGCTAGGGATGAAAAAATGCAGGTTTGAGGTAAAATTTGAGGAATTAGATGAGCCTGAGCTTTTGGGCAAAGACAGGGTTGAATTTTATCTATCAACCAATCCTGGAGAGGAGCTCAAGCCTTTATCTAAAATTGCCTCTGGTGGAGAGCTGAGCAGGATTATGTTGGGCTTACGAAATATTTTAGCGCTAAAATCAGGAGCTAAAGTCTTAATCTTTGATGAGGTTGATACAGGTATTGGCGGAGCTATTGCTGAGGTAGTGGGGAAAAAGCTCAAACAGCTAAGCGAGACCAATCAGGTTCTGTGCATAACCCATCTTGCTCAGATTGCTAAATTTGCTGACCATCATATCTATGTCTGGAAAGAAGAAAGCAAAGGAAGAACCGTTGCTAGAGTAAAGCCATTGAGCGAAAAAGAAAGAATTGACGAGCTGGCAAGAATGATTGGCGGAATAAAAATCACAGATAAAACCCGTGCTTATGCCAGAGAACTATTAGAGGAAGCAAGAAGATGAATATATCTCCTGAGCAGATAATTGACGATTTAAGCCAAAAACTCAATAGGCAAAATCTAGACGCTTGGGAAATTTATATTATCTGCCAGCAGGGCGTATCAGTTGAGGTTAAAGAGCAAAAACTGGAAAATTTCAATCGCTGGCAAGATTGTTCATTGGCTCTGCGGGTCATTAAAAACAAAAGGCTGGGATTTGGCTATTGCACTGAGCTAAATGAAAAATCCTTAAATAAGCTTTTTAAAAACATTGTTGAGAATCTTATGGAATTAGATGAAGACCCTTGGCTGATACTTCCTGAAGACCCTTCACCTGCTTACCAACCAAAGGAAATCTTTGACCCAAACTTTTCCCAAATAACTGATGCAGAAAGATTTAAAAAAGCTCTGCTAATGGAAAAATCCGCCCGTGAGCTTGATGACAGAATTCGGCGAGTGCGCAGTTGTGAATATCAGGAAGAGGTGAGCAGGGTATGGATTAAAAACTCATTAGGCATAGACAAATCCGCTCAATCCACTATGTTCTCTGCACACATAATGGCGGTTGCAGAAGAAAATAGCGATGCGCAAATTGCTTCTGAATTTGACTGGTGCTGGCAGTATGATAAGCTCAATTGCGAGGAGATAGGAAAAAGAGCTGGTAAAAAAGCCCTTTCCAAGCTGGGAGCACGGATGATTCCTAACCAGAAGATTCCTGCTGTGTTTACATCAGAAGTTGCAGGAGAGTTTGTTGAGCTTTTAAGCTATGCTTTTAGTGCGGAAAATCTTTCAAAAAACAAAAGCTGGCTTAAGGATTCACTGGGCAAAAAGATATTTTCAGAGAAAATCAATATTATTGATGACGGTCTTTTTGTTTCAGGACCCGAATGCTTCCCTTTTGATGATGAAGGAGTAAATACCCAAAAAACTGTGCTTGTTGAAAACGGAGTGGTCAGGCAGTTTTTATATGACTGTTATTATGCGAGCAAAGCAAAAACCCGCTCAACAGGCAATGCGCAAAGAGAAGCCATCAGCCAACCACCATCAGTTTCACCGACAAATTTTTATATTGTTCCTGCTAAAAAGTCTCTAGATGAATTAATCAAACTGGTAGATAAAGGGATACTCATTAGCGAGGTTTTGGGAATGCATACAGCAGATGAAATTAGCGGAGAATTTTCCTTAGGTATAAACGGTCATATGATAGAAAAAGGAGAGATTAGCTTTCCTGTAAGAGGAGTTGCCATTGCAGGGAGTGTTAAGGAGCTTTTTTCACGGGTGGCAGAGCTTGGTGGTGATTTAAGGTTTTATCAGGCTTGTGCTTCCCCTTCTTTATTGATCGAAGAATTAGAAATTAGCGGAAGTTAAGGGAGAAAAATGAAATTTAAATCCAAAGGAGCAACAGATATTGGTAGGTTAAGGGAGGCAAATGAAGATGCGTTTTTAATTGATGATGAGCGAAGGCTTTATTTGGTTGCAGATGGAATGGGTGGACATAGAGGTGGAGATTTTGCCAGCAAAAAAGCTTTGGAACTGGTTATAGAGGAGCTGAGCGAGCTGGAAAAAAGCCAAGAAGCCACCCAGCCCCTTCCTCAAGCAGGAGATAGAACCCCTACTCAAATTCGGCTGATGCGTGCTTTTCAACGAGCTAATCAGAGGTTATTTGAAATTTCTATGCAGGAGCCAACATTGCGGGGTATGGGGACAACATTAACTGGGCTTCAGTTTGATGAAAAATTCGCCAATATCGCTCATATTGGCGATAGCAGGGCATATCTTATTCGCGACGGCAAAATTCAGCAACTTACCGAAGACCATTCTTGGGTTCACGAGCAGGTAAAAATGGGAATACTGACCGAAGAAGAGGCGAGAAATCACCCTTTAAAGAATATCATCACCCGCTCCCTCGGGCATGAAAGAGATATTGAGGTTGACCTGGAAAAAATTGAATATAAACCCAAAGATAAATATCTTCTCTGTTCAGATGGTCTTACCAATATGATTTCTGACCAAGAAATTCTCAAAATAATCCTTGAGCATCCTCTTGAAGATGCGGTGCAAGCGCTTATTGAGCGAGCCAATCAGGAAGGCGGTTATGATAACATAACGGTGGTGCTGGTGGAGGTGGAGGATTGAGCCCGAGCTCACGCTCACGACAAAAAACCCGCCTGAAGCTTGATGAAGAATACAAAATCATCTCCAAAATCGGCTCTGGGGGTATGGCAGAGGTCTATAAAGCCGAGCAGGTCTCTCTCGGAAGGCTGGTTGCTATTAAAAAATTAAAATCCTCCCTTACCTCTAATCCAGAGATGCTGGAGAGATTTTTTCGGGAAGGAAGAAGCGCTGCTAATCTCCAGCATGAAAACATCGTGCAGGTCTATCAGATGGGTGAGCAAGATGGCGACCATTATCTGGTAATGGAGTATGTTGAAGGTATTGACCTCAAAAGCCTTCTCAAATCCTATGGAGCGCTTCCTTGGGAAGTTGCCTGTTTGATCATTCGGCAGGTGGCTCGTGGGCTGGAGTTTGCCCATCAGCGGGGATACATTCATAGAGACATCAAGCCGGGAAACATTATGCTCAGCAGTCGTGGTGAAGTAAAAATTATGGATTTTGGAATTGTCAGAAAGATAGATTCAGACCTTACCCAAACCGGCTCGTTTCTAGGAACTCCATCATATATGTCTCCTGAACAGTTAAAGGGCGAGGGAGTTTCTCCCCGAAGCGACCTTTTTTCTTTAGGAGTTATGCTTTATGAGCTGGTAAGCGGAGAAAAGCCTTTTAAAGCAGAAAACGAGGCATCGCTTGTTCAAAAAATTATTAATGAAAAGGAAAGACCTGTTCGAAAAATCAATCCATTGGTTCCTCGCAGGGTGCAGAGAATAATCAAAAAATTAATGAAGAAAAATCCTCAGCAAAGATTTTCAAGTGCAGGTGAACTTGTCCAGAAGCTGGATAAGCTTTTGGGAGAAAAACTAATCTCTCAGGCAGACCAAGAAATAGCTCGCTTTTTAAAAGAGGCTCAGCTTTCTAAGGACGATAAAACCCGTCCGCTTGAACAGGCTCAGCCATTAAAACCATCTCCAAAACCTGTCCGACTCCAGAAGGCGCGGTCAAAGAAAACCAAAGCGCAAAAAATCGCTCAATCCGAAGAGCCAAGCGAAAAAGACTGGCTGGTTAAAACTTTTATTCTTATGGCAGTGGTTTTGGGGATTATATTGATTTTTTATTTCTTAAACTCTCACGGTGTGCTTGATAAAATCATTAACTTCTTCAAAGCTCATTTTTGAAGAAACTGCTCAAGCTCTTCTTTCAGCTCCTTGGAAGGAATATTATGGCTTTCTAGCCAAGAAATCTCCTCTTTAACCTTATCCAGCACTTCTTTTTTTGCCTTCGGGCATTTAATTCCTTCTTTGAGCTTTTCCAAAAGGATTTTTGCTCGTGCATAATGTGCAGGAGCAAAATCAGGGTCCATATCATTGGTAATATCAAGATAATCTAGCGCCTCTTCCCATTTTCCTGACTGATACTCAACCAGAGCCATATTATAATTGGCAAGAGCATATTTGGGCTTTAATTGAATCGCCCGCTTGAGCGCATCTTTTGCCTGTTCAAGCTTTCCCATTTGCATATAAACCAATCCGAGATTAAGCCAGCCCTCTGCCTGTCTGGGACGCAGTTCTGTATATTTCTTAAAATGTTTATAGGCTAGTTCAAATTCTCCCTTTTCAGCAAAAATTAATCCCAATAAACTATGGGCAGGCTCAAAATCAGGAGCTAGATTTAAAATCTCTTGAGCATAATTAATAGCAGAACCTGTATCTCCCTGCTCTCTGGCAACAACAGCAAGAACATACAGCGCCTTTGGCTCTCGTGGATTTTTACTTAAAGCTTCTTTTGCAAAAGCCAGTCCCTTTTCACGATTTCCCAACATAAGCTCTGCCCAAGAAAGATAAGCTAAAGCCTCTGCCTTCTGAACAGGATGTTGCGCCACTTCAAAATATCTCTCTGCCAAATTTCTCAGTGCCTCAGGGTCATTCCGCTCCATATATATGGCGCAAAGACCAGCATAGGAAGAGGGATTATTTGGGTCAAGCTCAACCGCCCGATTAAAGTAAATCATCGCCTTTGCCAGCCTCTTTTTTTCCAGCAGAGCATTGGCATACATAACATATCCTGCGCCTAGATGAGGGGATTTTCTAATAGCATCCTGCCAAAGGCTGAGCTCACTTCTCCAGCTAGGAATGCGCTTTTCAATTAAAGCAATCTGAAGAATTAAAATTATAGCCAAAAAAATTCTTGCCCAGCTTTTCTTTTTTATCTTTGCCTGCTTTAAAAAAGCTACCAGCCAAAAAATCAATCCAATTCCTGCCAGATAAACTCGCTCCTCATTCACTACCACATTTAAAGGTATAATTGCGCTCGGTGCCAAGCCAGCTAAAAACCAACCCCAGCCTATACTGAATGCCTCCAGTTTGCTTCTAAAATAAATTGCCAGTCCGCAGAGAAAAATAATTAAAACCAAACTCACCAATACCAAAGGCTCTAAAATGCTTGTGGATAGCTTGAGCTCAGGAATTACTGAAAGATGAATTGGATAAAAAAACTTGCCAAGATAAAAGAACACTGCTTTTGCCTGAGTAAGAAGGTTCTCATAAAATCCTCGTGGATAAAAATAAGAGGCAATAGTTCCAAACAGCTTGTAGCGGATTAAAAGAAAAACCCCTAAACTCAGCCAATAAATAATTTGGGCAAATACCCGCTTTTTGTTTTTAGCCCGATTTTTTGCTACCAAGTCAAGTAGCAAAACCAAAAAAGGAAAGGCTGAAGCGGTTTCTTTAGAAAAAAGACCCAGCCAGAAGAACACTAAAGCTAAAAATAAATATATTTCTCTTATGCCTTTTTTCTTTTCCACCCAATCCCAATCAAAAATTAGAGCAATTAAAACAAAGCATACAGCAAAAAGGGTTGAGCGCTCAGAAAGATAATTAACAGGCTGATTGAATATAGCAAATCCTGCAAAGATTAACCCTGCCCAAATAGCCTGCTCAAAATCTCTTCTCCATTTTAAAAGCAAAAGAAACAAAAGCCCACAATTTAGCGAATGAAGAAGGATATTAAATATCAACCAGCAACTGGCACGGGTCTTAAAGAGCATATAATTAAAAGCAAAGCTAAGCATTGTGATAGGTCTGTAAAGAGTGGGCTTGCCTAAAAAAGAAAAACTTTCAGGATGAGAAAAATAATACCACAAGCCTTTGTATTCACTTACTGCTGGGTTATTAACTATGTGATGGAAATCATCAAAATGAAAAGTGCCCTTAACCGCAGGCAGGTAAATCAAAAATGCAAGAGCGAAAATAATCAAAAAGCCAGCTATTTTAGTATAGTTTTTCAAGGCAAAAATATTATACTGCTAAAAACAGGAGATTAAAGAATGCGGGCGGAGCGCATTCCTTCTCTACCTTTTTCAAAGGCTTTCAAGTTAAGCTCTCTTTTATCCTTATCTTCAAACAGCTCTCCAATGACCTCTTGAAAATAATCTGTAGGAATATCAAGCCAGCCACTTTCTGCCAGTGCTCCTACCATTACGATATTTTGCGCTAGATAATTTCCCGCCTGCTTTGCCAGCTCTGTTGATTCAACAACCACTGCTTTCTGGGCAAGATTTTTTATCTGTTCAAAAATAAGCTCCAGCTTAGGATATTGGGTTTCTCCACTTAGAACTGAAATTGGATAATTTGGTCTTGGATTAAAAATCACCTTTGTGCTGTCTTTACCGTAATCAATCATCACCCTCAGTGTTTCAAGGGGCTCAAAGCCGATGATAATGTCAGCTTCTCCTGAAGGGATAAGGGGAGCAGGAGAAAAATCCCTGCTAAAACGAATATGGCTCATTACTGACCCGCCCCGCTGGCTGGCTCCATAAGTCTCACCGATTGCCACTTTGTATCCTGCTTTAATTCCAGCGCTGGCGATAATCTGGCTGGCAAGGATATTGCCCTGCCCGCCCACTCCGCAAATGATTAAATTTTCAATTTTCATCTCCTCGCTCCTTTAAAAAAATTTTAAACCTATTTCAGAATACCATCTTACATAAGCACCACGAGCAAAATAAACATTAACTTTAATTCGTCTGAATCCATATAGAACATTTACTGCGCTTTTTGCTCTGCCTTTTCTTCTATCTTGATAGCTCCTCTTGGACAAATCTGAACACATACACCACAGCGGGTGCAGACAACCTCATCAATCTGCGCTTTTTTCTTATTTGCATCCCAGATAAGCGCAGGACAGGCAAAAACCCGTGAGCAGAACCGATTGCATC
>CAZQJX010000009.1:0-3869 GCA_964592965.1 uncultured bacterium | reverse complement strand
GCATCCCAGATAAGCGCAGGACAGGCAAAAACCCGTGAGCAGAACCGATTGCATCCGCATTCATCACCTATACATATTTCTTGGTCAACATATACTCTGGGCTTTTCCTCTTTTCTCTCCCTGCCCTCAATAAGTGCGCATTTATGGCGGAAAATTAAAACCTTAAGCTCGCCAGCTTCAAGCGCATCATCAAGCACCTTGATGGCTTTTTCTATTTCAAATGGGTCAACCACTTCACAAGGCACACCAATTCCCTGGCAGATTCTTTCAATGGGAATAGGCTCAACCTCTTCTCCTAGGGCATTTTTTCCTGTTCCTGGGTGGGGTTGAAAGCCTGTCATTGCGGTTCCACCATTATCAAGCACAATAAAAACCAATTTTGCACCATTATACTTGGCATTAACCAGCCCGGGCAGACAGGCATGGTAAAAAGTGGAATCTCCAGCAATAGTTACTACTGGTTGGATTAAATCCTTGAGCTTTCCCAAACCATTAGAAAAGCCAATGCCAGAACCCATACACTGCAAGGTTCGCTCCAGATAGTATCCTGTCCGACTCACTCCCATAGAATAACAGCCTATATCTCCAATAAGCACAGCTTCTCGGTCATCTTCCTTAAAAGCATTTTTCATCACCCAAAAACTTGCCCGATGAGGACAGCCTGCGCAAAACGCCCATTCTCTTGAAGGTAGCTTCCATTCACTTGCCTTTTTTTCTGCTTCAGAAAATTTCTTACTGCGAGCTGGTCTTTTTGCTCCCAGAATCTCCTCAAGCGCATTATAAACAATCTCTGGATTCATCTCGCCAATAGCAGGACCTGCTTTTCCTTTTATATGTCCGCTTCTTTTGCCGTAAAATTTAGGAACTTTCCCACCTTTGATTACTGAATCAGCCAAAACTGCTTTTAGGTTATCTTCAAGGAACGGGTCAACCTCTTCAAAAACTATTACCTGCTCCGCCCTGCCAAGATGCTTGAGAACCAATTGCTCTGGAAGTGGCCAGGTGTTTCCTATTTTTAAAATCCCCACCTTATCTTCAATACCCAGAACTTTAACTGCTTCTAAAACATACATTACGCTGGGACCTGAGGCGCAGATAATTGTTTTGGCATCATCAGGACCAAAATATCTATTGAACTCTGATTTCTCCAGCTCTGCTTTTGCCTGATTAAACCGCAGATGCAATACCGGATGAAGTAAAGGATGGCCGATAAATCTATCAAAAGGTCCTAGTGCTGGCTTGCGATTTCTTGGCTGAATCTCTCCCAAAACCACATCGCCCCGAGCATGAGAAATTCTCGTCACACTCCGAACAATAACCGGCAGGCGAATCTTCTCGCTCAGCTCAAATGCATATTTGACCATATCTTTAGCTTCCTGCGGTGTGCTTGGTTCAAGCAAAGGAAGTTTTGCCATTTTGGCATGAAGTCTTGAATCCTGCTCGTTGGTGCTGGAATGCCCGCCTGGGTCATCAGCCACCACCAGCACAATTCCGCCTTTGGTGCCTGAAAGATTTACTGTATTGAGAGTATCCGAGACCACATTTAAGCCATTTTGCTTCATTGCGGTCATTGCCCGCATTCCTGCAAAGCTGGCGCCACAGCAGGCTTCAAACGCAACCTTTTCATTAACAGACCATTCTGCGTAATAACCAAAAATTTTTGCTCCCCTGCTTAAGGTCTCTTGAATCTCACTGGATGGAGAGCCTGGATAGCTGGCAGTAAAATCCACACCAGCTTCAATGGCACCTCGGGCAATTGCCTCATTGCCCATCATTAAAACTACTTTTCCTGGCTCATCTAAAAATACTGGATTCATTTTTCCACTCCACTAACTGGTTTTGCCTGTTTAATCCACTGCTTTTCTTTATCACTGATTTTTAGGTATTGCTTTGCTTTTTTCTCTTCAAAAAGAGCAGATATTACCCGTTTTTTCTTTCCCAGACTGGCATCTCTTAAAAGGTTCTCTCGCTCTTTAGGAAAAGGCTCTAATTTTAAAGCGCCTTTATTTTCAGCTTCTTGGATAATTTTCTTTGCCCGCTCGCTCCTTATAATTAAAGTATTCCAATCATCTTTCCATTCAGTGCTTCCTACGCTCAGGTCAGCCAGCTCTGCGGTAAAGTCATAGCATATATCGCAGGTGCTTTTGCGGAATTGTCTGATTGGCTGGAAATCCAGCTCAATTTTTTCCTTTTCAGTATAGACGAGGAATTGGTTATAAGGGATATCAAACTTTTTTGCTTTATTAATATCTATCTTTTGCGAAAGATGAGCAAAAAGCGCTCGCCAGTCAAGTGCCCACATACAAAACAAGCCGATAATAAGAGCAATCTTTTTGCCTACCTCAGGCTCAATTTGGATTCGCTTGCGAAGCGCCTCAATCTGGCAGGCTCTCCCAACAAAAGCGAGCTTATCACATTCTCTTAAAGCTTTGTCCAAAATCATCAGGCTGGGCGCAGAAGTATATTTTGAGCCAGCGCAGGCAAGAACTTCCTCTTTGGTTTTGGCAAGATAAGGCTCGGGCAAAAGCTGGTAGCGAGAGGAATAACCAGTCACAATGGCACCGTCAATAATCCCCTGCTCAAGGGCATAAATTAAAATCCCGCTCACCACTCCGCCATATTGTCCCTGCTTTTGTATTTGCTCATCTTTGCTTTGGGCAAGGAAAAGCCCCTGATTGGTGCCGAGAAGGTAATCATCTCGCTCTTTTCCAAAAACACTTTGGTTGAGCTCATCAAAATCAAGCTCAACTCTTGGACAGATTTCATAGCACCTGCCCTCAGCAAGCCCGCAGGGCTCAAGCAAAACCACTTTTTCTTTATGCACCCGAAAATAAGGACATAAGCTGAGGCAGGCTCCGCAAACCGTGCAAAGATTTTGCTTTAATACTTCCTGCTCAAGCTCCAGCGACCCTTTTTTCAATTTTAATTGATACCCCACTTTTACCACTCCTTTTAACTTCTTTGGAATTAAGTCTAGGAAAAATTACCTTTGGGGTCAAACCTTGATGGTCTTTTATCTTTTTAAAAGATAAAATCCTGCTCCTGCCAAAAGATAGCACATACCTGCAAGGAGCGATACATTCTTAAATCCTATCCACATTGCCAAAATCACTGCCAGAATCGCAGACACAACTGATGCTGATGTATTTATCGCCCAAGCCCAGGGAATAAGCCCAGCAGAGTTTTCTTCCAAGCGCCTGATTCCAGCAGGAAATGGTATGCCCATAAAAACTCCTAAAAGACCAATCCAACACAGAGAAAAAATCGCTCTTCCTAAAAGATTAAAAGAAAATGTCTTTAAAATTAGTTGCGGAAGGAAAATCACACTGAGAAGATTAACCAGAAAAATCATCACAACTGAAATCCACAAGATTAAATCCAAACCGCGAAAATACCTCTGATAAATCAAAGAACCTAATCCAGAGAAAAGCAAAAGCCCGCCTAAAACCAAGCTGAGAGAATAACTCGGATGCTCAAGATACAAAACAAACCGTTGGATTAAAGGAATTTCTATCATCATATAGCCGAGCCCAATAAAAAGAAAAAACCAAATTCTTCTTGACAGACCCTTAACCTCTTTTCGCCGAAGCCAAACCATTGGAAGCAAAATAAACAAGGTTGAGAAAAAAAAAGCTTCAAAAACCTGTGCATATAAAACCTTTCCTGCTAAACCTCCCTTAGAAAAGTCAAGAAATGGGAAATAATAATACTTATAAAAGAAAGGGCGATTATCAGTCACAGGTGAAATGTCATAAGGATAATTCTTAATAAACTCTTTTTCCCTCTTCTCTGCTACTGACTGAAAGTATTGAATATAAGCATCGTTTGGGTCGCCAATTCCTGGTGCATATCTAATCCAAAGGGGGGCT
>CAZQJX010000008.1:0-36426 GCA_964592965.1 uncultured bacterium | reverse complement strand
AAGGAGGTATTAAATGGCACGCAAAAAGAAAGGTCTTATTTACAACCTGGAGCAGGTTCTTGACCAGCTTCTTAAAACTAATGAGAAGCTGAGCGAAACCACCAAAGCTCTGGATAAAAGACTTGCTCAATTAGAAAATATTTTAATTGGAACTTCTGCTCCTGCAGGCAGGACAAGAAAAGTTAAAAAAGCCAAAAAGGCAAAAAAAACAAAAAAACGGGTAAAAAGAGTTAAAAAAGTAGCTACCAAAAAGACTTGCAGTGTTCCGGGATGCAACCGTCCTCATTATGCAAAGGGCTTGTGTGCTGCTCATTATCAAAAAATGAGAAGAGAGCAGAAGGCTAAGCAGGCTGAAGCCTCTCAGGCTTAAATTAATTTAAAAACATTAAACAGTTTTTGCTTAAAGGGGAGAAATTATGCCTGAGCTTAAATCTTTATTAGAACATCCAGATATAACTCTAGAGGAAATTACCAACCACCTGAGAAAATTAAATAAGAATGATAGAATTGCTCAAGTAATAGATTTAAAAAAATCACATCAGATTAAATTGTGGGAATTAGCTGAAAAATCAGAGCAAGCACTAGATTTTAATTATCTGGTTTCTGAATCCGCACCGCCTTTAAAGCTTTTTCCATTTGAAGGCAAAAACTCTCTGCCTGTTTTTACAAGATTTCAAAAGGTATTTTATAAAACATCAAAGGGTTATATTGCTGGTTATAATAATTTTTCTCTTGGCTGGCTTATTGGCTGGGGATATTTTGTTGTTGAAAAACATTCAGAAAAACCAAAAGAGCTGGCAATAAATTATATGAAACTTCCAGAGGAAAAGCCCGAACATCTTCCTAAAATCAAATCTAACGAAGCAGGTCTTACAAGGTTCGTTTATGACAGCACTGTTGATTATTTAAGATGGGTAAGCGAAGATGTTGTAATCGGCAGGGCATACAAAAAAGGCGTAAAAGAAATGCCCAATTGGTTTGTTTTATGCAGAACATAATATCTTAAAAATGTCAGCAAAATACAATAAAATAATCTTATTTTTTGTTTTGAGTATTATAGCAGGATATATTTATGCTCAATCACCTCTTTCTTGGAGAAAAGATGCAGTTGTAATAGAAGGTAAAAAGCTTTCTTTGCTTTTGGGAGAAAAAATAAGGCATATTGGGGTATTTATCTGGCGAGATGGTAGATTTGAGCCCATTCCATTCCAAATTGATGAAAAAACCAAAGACGGGGAATATGTTTTTCCCAATGGTTCTCAGAGAAATCCCCAAGAAGGGAACAGCAGATTAGATAAGCAAGACGAGCTTGTTTTTATGGTTTGGGATGCGGGATTGTCCGCACCCAAAGATTTTAAATTCCCTCAAGGTGCAAAAAAGGGTGTTGAAGTTGTTATAACCGACCCGGTAAAAAATCAAAATGCTTATGCTTATATATTCTCTTTTGAATGTTCTGCTCCTCGTTCGTCAAAAGATTATGTAAAAAACTTAGTAGAAGAAGGGAGAAATTTTGTTAAAACCGATTATTATTGGTTTGGCGAACCAATTGGTGAAGGATATTTTGACCGCCTGCATTTGATTAGCCCGAGCGGAAAAATCGGACCCAATATGGTTGATAGAATTAAGGGAAGGGGATTTATTCGTGCTTTTGGAGGGATTATTAAGATAAGGTCAGGAGAATATAATACTCCTACTGACCTTGTTGCTTGGATAGATGGTCCAGTCCGTGTAATAAGAAGAATGATTGGTGGAGTTGAGCTATTCAAAATAAAAGTCAAGCTTAGCGGTGGTGCTGACAATGTGTTTTATCGTGATTGGTTTTACACACCGATATTTTTTACAATACCACCAGGAGCAAGTTCTTTTTTAAAGGGCTCTTATATGCTCTACACAATAGATTTTAACAAAAATTTTCTCGGCTCTTATTATTTTGATGCGGTCAATCCCAAACCTGTAATATTAGACGGAAAGATGGATGAAAAAGAAGAAAATCTCAATCGCACTTCTAACCATAACTGGTATGCGGTTGGTGGAGATAAAGGCAATTTGGTAGAGAGATTTATCGTGCCCAAAGAATGGGGAAAATATGTTAATATCGTGACATTTTATATTGACGATAGTGAGCAAAAAGACCCGCCAGAAGCAGAGCCGGGAAGGCATCAGGTAGGATTTAAAATTTCAGGTATGTTTGAAGTTCCAGCCGGAAAATATGAGTATCGGCTTTATTATATGGTTTCTGACCAAAAACTTGACCAAAACACCATAAAGCCCTGGCTTTATATTTTAGACCAGCCCCTAAAAATCCAGATAAAAAGTTTAAGTCAGTAAATGAAAAGAAAAGGTTTAATTCTACTTTTTAGTTTTGTTTTATCTTTTTCTGCTCTTTCCCGTCCCATATATGTTGCTCATCGTGGAGCCAACCGAGAAGCAGATGAAAACACTTTAAAAGCCTATCAGATTGCGATTGAGAAATATAAAATGGATTATATTGAGTGCGACCCTCGCCTGACCAAAGATGGTATATTTATCATAATGCACGACCCTACTGTTAACCGCACCACCAACGGAAAAGGAAAAGTTAAAAATTTAACACTAACTGAAATAAAATCCCTTCAAACCAAAAACGGCGAGCTCATTCCCACCCTAAAGCAGGTTCTGGCTTATGCAAAAAAACATAATGCAGGAGTATATCTGGATACCAAAGAAAAATCTATCAGCGCGCTTCAAAAAATGGTGGAGCTGGTTAAAGAGTATCAAATGGAAGATAAAGTCATTTTTGGCTTGTGGCATCTTAACCAGCTCAAATGGCTAGAAAATAACTATCCTGAGCTTGTCTCTTGCATATCCTTTCCCTTCCCTGCCCTAACGCTTGAGCAGGCAAAAAGATACGGTGCGGATTGGGTGGGAACTTTGATTCCGCTGGCAACCAAATTTCTCATCAAAAGAGCCCATCGCCTTAAGCTAAAAGTTATAACAATGCCCATCAATGATATTGAAATAATGAAAAAGAAATATCAGCTAGGAATTGATGCCATTCAAACTGACGACCCGGGGTTAATTTCAAGGTTTAAATCTGAGCTTGAAGAGGCAGCTTTTTCTAAAACGCGCTAAAACTGCTGTAAGTTTTCCAGCTAAAACTTTAGCCTCAATAACTTAATATTTGCAAAAAACTTTTTAAATTTTTATCTTAAATTTTTTTCGCTCTAAAAAAGACTTTCTTGGTTGACAAAATCCGAAAAACAAGATATAAGAATATAAGATAAACAAGGAGAGAGTTCTGAAAAATGGCAGTTGAATACTTCAAATTAGTAATTGGCGCCATTCTCGTCAATAATTTTGTTCTTCATAGGTTTTTGGGGATTTGCCCATTTCTGGGAGTAAGCAAGAAAATAGAAACCTCTATTGGAATGGGAATGGCGGTTATTTTTGTGATGACAATGGCGAGCTTTTTCACTTGGATTTTTTATCATTACATTCTGGTTCCTTTAAATCTTGAGTATTTACAGACCATTGTTTTTATTTTAGTCATTGCCAGTTTGGTTCAGCTTGTGGAGATGGTTTTGCTCAAGCAATTTCCCGCCCTTTATGAAGCGCTGGGAATTTTTCTCCCACTTATCACTACCAACTGCGCTATTTTAGGAGTGGCTGTGCTTAATATTCAAAAAGAATATAGCTTTTTAGAAAGTCTGGTGTTTGCCTTTTCTGCAGGATTAGGTTTTACTCTGGCGCTAATTCTTATGGCAGGCATTCGGGAAAAGCTTGAGCTGGCGGATATCCCCAAACCATTAAAAGGAACAGCTATTGCTTTAATAACAGCAGGATTATTATCTTTGGCGTTTATGGGATTTAGTGGATTGGTAAAGGAATAAAAGAAGCTAGGGCAGTTCAGCATAGATTCAGTAAAAACTAGATAGAAAATGCTTTGGGCAATCATAACACTGGGTGGGATTGGATTGTTTTTTAGCCTGATGCTGGGGGTGTTTTCTAAAAAATTTGCTGTAGAGATAGACCCAAGAATTGAACAAATAGCAGAGCTTTTGCCCAATGCTAATTGTGGTGCCTGCGGATATGCAGGATGTAAGGATTATGCAAAAGCTATGGTTGAGCAAAATGTTCCTTGTGATTTATGCCCGGCAGTAAGTGAAGAGAACGCCAAAAAAATCGCAGAGATTCTCGGTGTTGAAGTTGAGCTTGGTGAGAGAAAAGTTGCTGTGGTGCGATGTGGTGGCACAGATGACCAGGCAAAAATCCGCTTTAATTACTTGGGAGTTGAAGACTGCAGGTCTGCCCAGCTTTTTCAGGCAGGAAGCGGAGCCAAAGCCTGCCCTTATGGATGTCTTGGTTTAGGCTCTTGCGTTCGTGCCTGTCCGTTTAATGCCATTGTTATTTACAAAGGAGTTGCTGTTGTCAATACTGATAAGTGCACAGGTTGCGGAAAATGCGTTGAAGCCTGCCCAAGAGGAATTATTGAGCTGGTGCCTAAAAGCGCATCAAGGGTGGTCCTCTGTATGAGCCAGCTTAAAGGTGCTCAGACCAAAAAAGTATGTGCGGTGGGATGTATTGGCTGTGGAATATGCGCTAAGCGCTCTAAAGAAGATGCTATTGTAATGGAAGGAAACTTGCCCAAAGTGGATTATTCAGCTCCTGAAGAAAATTTTGCTTCCGCAGATATCTGTCCTCAGTTCACAATCCTTGATTTAAAGAAATATCCTCAGCCAATTTTATGGCTAGCACAAGGAAGAGAGGAACTTAAAAGGAAAAAAGAAGAAAAGAAGAAAAAGCAGAGCGAGAAAAAGAAAGCAGAAAAAAGCTCTGAGGGAGAAGCAGGCTGATGAAGCTTTTAACCTTTAGAGGCGGAGTTCATCCACCAGAAGAAAAAAAGCTTGCCCAGCACAAAGCCATAGAAACCCTTCCTCTTCCAGAGCGGGTTTTTGTGCCATTAAGCCAGCATACAGGAGCTCCTGCCAAGCCTGTGGTTAAAAAAGGAGATGAGGTTAAAAAAGGTCAGCTTATTGCAGAGCCTGCTGGGTTTATCAGTGCAGGGATTCATTCGCCAGTTGCAGGAGTGGTAAAGAACATTACAGATTATCCTCATCCCTTTGGCAATCTTCAACCTGCAATTGAAATTGAAGTTAAAGGAGAGCAGGAGCTGGAAAGCGGTCTTGAACCAATTCCTGATTTTGAAAATGCAGACCCTGAGAAGTTAAAAGAAAGAGTAAAACAAGCTGGCATTGTTGGTATGGGCGGAGCAACCTTCCCAACTTATGTAAAACTATCTCCGCCTGAGGGAAAAATTATAGATACTGTTATTCTTAACGGCGCTGAGTGCGAGCCTTACATAACCGCAGACCATAGGCTTATGCTGGAAAAGCCCGAAAAGATTATCGGTGGGCTGAAAATCATAATGAAAATTTTAGGAGTAAAGCAGGCTTTTATTGGTATAGAGGTAAATAAGCCTGATGCTATTGTAAAGATGGAGAATCTTGTTCAAGACCTCAGCGGAGTTAATGTTATTGTTCTTAAGGTCAAATATCCTCAGGGAGCAGAAAAACAGTTAATTAAAGCAATACTGGGAAGAGAGGTTCCCAGCGGTGGACTCCCTATGGATGTAGGAGCATTGGTTCAAAATGTTGCAACTGCCTGTGCCATTTACGAGGCAGTAGCAGAAGGAAAACCGCTTATAGAAAGAGTGGTGACCGTCACAGGACGGGCAATCAACGAACCGAAAAATCTTCTTGTGCCCATTGGCACGCCCATTCAAAATTTAATTGATTATTGTGGTGGATTTAGCTCCCGACCGGGCAAGGTTATTCTTGGCGGACCAATGATGGGCTTGGCGCAGAGCTCGCTTGATGTGCCGGTAATCAAAGGGACAAATGCTGTGCTGGTAATGAGAGATGATGAGGTGGATTTAACTTCTCCGGGTCCGTGCATTCGCTGTGGCAGATGCGTGCGCAACTGCCCGATGAATCTTCTTCCCGGCATAATCGGGCTTTTTGTTCGCAAAGACCGAATTGAAGAAGCAGAGGAGCTTCGGGTTATGGATTGCATAGAATGCGGATGCTGTGCTTATGGCTGTCCGTCTCATATTCCGCTGGTTCAGCTTTTCAGGTATGCCAAAAGCGAGATTATCAAAAAGCGAAAAAAAGCTCAGGCTAAAAAGCAAGAGGAGAAAAAGTGAGCGAGCAGAAAAGACCGGAATCAGAGCTCAGGCTCTGGGTTAGCTCCAGCCCGCATATTCATTCAGGGGATAGTATCGCCGGGATTATGTGGCGGGTGAATTTGGCACTCTTGCCTGCAACACTTCTTGGAATTTATCTTTTCGGCATTCATGCTTTACGGGTAATTTTGGTTACTCTGGCATCATCAGTTATAACTGAGGCAATCTTACTTAAAGTTTTTAAAAGAGATACCACCATTTGGGACGGTAGCGCTTGGGTAACTGGTCTTTTGCTTGCGCTCAATCTTCCGCCCAAAGCTCCTAACTGGCTTTGTGTAGTAGGTGGAGTTTTTGCCATTTTAGTTGCTAAGCAGATATTCGGCGGGCTGGGATATAATCCTTTTAACCCTGCCCTTGCCAGCAGAGTATTTCTTTTAATTGCCTTTCCTGAGCAGATGAGCGCCTACTGGTATAAACCAGTTAAGAACTTTTTGGGAGTGGTCACCCAGACAGGAGCAAGTCCGCTGGGACTGCTTGACCAAGGAAGATTAGGTGAGCTCTTCGCAGGATTTAAGCTTACTGATTTATTTATCGGCACGGTTAATGGCTGTATTGGAGAGGTTTCTGTGCTTGCCCTTTTAATCGGGGCTGGATATTTGCTCTGGAAAAAAATTATCACTTGGGAAATTCCCATCAGCTATCTGGTAACTGTGGCAATAATTACTGGGATTTTCTGGCTCATTAATCCTGATAGATATGCCAGCCCTGTTTTTCATCTTTGCTCTGGCGGTCTTATGCTCGGCGCTTGGTTTATGGCAACTGATATGGTGACCAGTCCAATGACCCGCATTGGTCAAATTCTTTTTGGAGTGGGATGTGGTATAATTACAGCGGTAATTAGATTGGCACCTGGGGGATTTCCTGAGGGCGTGAGCTTTTCTATCTTGATGATGAACGCCTGCACCCCGCTTCTTGATAGGTATTTCAGACCCAGAGTTTTCGGTGAGCTGAAAAAGGAGAGCGCATAAATGAGTCAAAAGCAGGCGGGAATTTTTAGAATGGTGCTGGTGCTCACCAGCATTTGTGTGGTAATGGCTTTTCTTTTAAGCCTGGTTTACAACCAGACCGAAGCAAAGGCAAAAAAGCAATTAGAGCAACTTCTGGAGCGCAGTTTAAAGAAAATTCTCCCTGAATTTGATAACAGCCCTGTAAAAGACCTTTTTTATGTAGATGACAAAAAAGACAAAGAGCTTGCACAAAAATGTGATTACGAAATCAACAGAGGCTGCAGGATTTATCCTGCCAAAAAAGATAAAAAACTCGTTGGGCTGGCGCTAGGATGGAAAAGCAATAAGGGCTTTGGCGGAACCATAAAGATGCTGGTTGGAATCAGTCCTAAAGGTGAGATTACAGGGATAGAAATCCTCAACCATTCAGAGACACCGGGTCTGGGAGCGAAAATCACTGAGGAGAAATTTCAAGAGCAGTTTTTGAAAAAAAGCCTGAAGAATTTTAAGTGGAAGGTAGATAAGGATGGTGGAGATGTTAAATCAATTACCGGTGCAACTATCAGCTCCCGTGCGGTTACAGAAGCTATTAAATCAGCGCTGGAATTTTTTGAAAAGCACAAAAAAATAATCCTTAAAAAGGCGAGAGAGCAATGCGGTTTATAAGTGAATTTATCAAGGGGCTTTGGCGGGAGAATCCCATTTTTCGTATTGTTTTGGGAATGTGTCCCACGCTTGCAGTTACCACCAGCGCATTTAATGGGCTGGGAATGGGGGTTTGCACCACCTTTGTTCTTGCCTGCTCCAATGTTGTCATCAGCGCCATTCGCAAGCTAATTCCTGCTCGGGTGCGAATTCCTGCTTTTATCGTGGTGATTGCCACTTTCGTTACCATTGTTGACCTTACTCTCAAGGCGGTGCAGATTGAGCTTTATCGTGCTCTTGGCATTTTCATTCCGCTTATTGTTGTTAATTGCATCATTTTAGGAAGGGCAGAAGCTTTTGCCAGCAAAAACTCTGTTTGGCTCAGCCTTGCAGATGGCTTGGGAATGGGCATTGGCTTTACTTTAAGCCTTTTTGTTCTTGGCTCCATTCGTGAAATTTTAGGTAACGGAACCATCACCCTTTTTCAATATGCAGATATTCTCGTTAAATATAAAGTGCTTCCAGGAAATTATGTGCCAGCAGTGGTGATGATTCTTCCTCCCGGAGCTTTCCTTGCTCTCGGTGCCCTTCTCGGACTGATGAATAAAATCAATGAAAAAATCTACGAGAAAGAAAAGGAACAAGAGCTGGAAATCTGTCTGGAAAGAGAATCTCAATAATTTGTTCTCTTTATTTTTTCTTTTTGGAAAAATTAATTTTTTGATGTGGCGCAAGGTCTGGTTCTTTTCTCTGGTTTATATCTCTGTGTTAAAATTTTTTGATTGTGAAAAGCTCATCAAAACAATCCGCAGTTGTGTTTTTGTTTCTTGCTTTGATTTGCCTTTTGCTTTTTGGTAAAAATATTTTTGACCCCTCTGAGCTATATTTTCAGGCAGTAAGAGACCCAAACCCTTGGCTGGTTTCTTATCCTTGGAGACATTTTTTACGAGAGTGTTTTTTTTCAGGAGAATTCCCTCTCTGGAATCCATATAATGCTTTGGGCGAGCCTTTTTTAGCTAACTATCAATCTGGGGTTTTTTCCTTTTTGCGCTATCCATTTTATTTCTTGCCCTTCTCTATTGTAATTGTGCCGTATCTTTTGCTTCGCTTGGTTTTTGCAGGATTTGGCGGATGGCTTTTTGCCCGAAAGATTGGACTTAAATCCGCACCAAGTTTTATTGTGGCAGTTGGGTTTATGCTCTCTGGCTATCTGGTTCAGTATTTGAATAACCAGCATCTGGTAATTGACCTTTTAATTCCTTGGTCGCTTCTTGTTTGCGAGAGAGTTTTGGAGCGAGCGACCTTAAAGAATTTTTTGCTTTTGATTTTGGTTTTTGTCCTTATCATTCTGGGTGGTCAGCCGGGAGCAAGTATCTGCACGCTTGGATTTGCAGGCGCTTATTTTCTTTTCAGAAGCTGGAGCAAAAACCAGCTTAAGGCTGTTTGGATTTTTATATTTGGGCTTTTTGTTGCCTTTAATTTCTGCTGGGTTCAATTGCTTCCGTTTTTAGAGGCACTTCCTCATAGCTGGACATACCATCCTGCTGGCTGGGCACAGGCGCATCTTGAAATTCGCACTCTGGCAAGTCTGCTCTCTCCATTTATTTTTGGACCCGCAGACCAGCTACCATTTCCAATTCAAAAAACCTTCCCTTGGCTTGGCACAATTATTTTTATGCTTTTTTGCTTTCAGATTTCCCGTCTGAAAAAGTCTTGTGCTATTTCTTGCTTTTTTGCAATTTTTTTGGTTTTGTGCTTGGGCATTGTTTATGCCTTGCCAGGGTTTAAGCTGTTTTTAGCTTTTTCTGGGCTTAATCGTTTGAGCTGGTTTAAATATCTTCAGCCAATTATAACTTTTAGTGCAGTGATGCTTGCTGGATTTGGTTTAGAAAATCTGAGAGGAACAGAAAAAGCCAGATTAGCAGGTGCTTGGCTTATTGTAATCTTGCTTACAATTTCAGGTTGGATTTATGCTTTGAGATTCTCACAGATTAAAGGCTGGGCAACTTTGGGAGTGATGATTTGTTTTATCATCAGCACGGTGGGTCTTTTAAGTTTTTACTTTTTGAAGGAGAGGGCTTTTGTGCCTTTGGTTTTTTTAATCATTTTAGAGCCTGTTTTGGGGCATCATTTTACTGACCGTGCTTGGTTTTGGGTCAATCTGGAAAAAGCAGATTTAAGCCTTTTTTCCAAGCTTTCGCAAAGAGCTGGACACAATCGGCTAGCAGGTGAGCCAAAAGTATGGATAGCCAATCAAGGGCTTTTGCTTCCTTTTTATGACCTTGCCATCAATGACGCTTTAATTCCCAAGCGATATGTTGATTTGATTTACCTGCTCAATGGCTATTCTCACAAGGATGAGCTTTACCAAGACTTTTTTGCTTTTCATTCTCTAAGGCTTAAGGAGCGGGCGCTGGAAAATCCTTTATCTAGGATTTTGAACCTAAAATACTTTGTTAAAAAATCTCCGCCTGAAAATAAAGATTTCATAATACTTTCCCATTCTAACAGGAAGAATCCCAAATTCACTCACACCTCTCTTTATGGCGACCCGCTTTTTGTTTTGGAAATTAAAGACCATCTTCCAAGAATATTCTTTCCTGAAAGGCTCGTTTGGGCAAGAAGCCTTGAGGAGAGTTTTGAGAGGATTTTGCAGATAGAAGATTATAAAAAAGAAGCTGTGGTTGAAAGCAAAAAGAAGCCAAAATTTGTTTCTTTTCATTTATCAGCGTCAGAGATTTTAGAGCTAAAGATTTTGCGCCAGAAAATCGCTCTTACCTACCGAGCCAGCTCTACTGGCTTTGCGGTTTTTATTGAGCAATATTTTCCTGGCTGGAAGGCGTTTTTAGATGGAAAAGAAATAAGGATTTATCTGACAGATTATTTGCTTCAGGGAGTTTTTCTGCCCAAAGGAAAGCACAGGCTGGAGATGATATACAAGCCCAGCGGTTTCAGAATTGGCTGGTGGGCTTTTTTAGCCAGCCTGCTGGTGATTATTCTTTTAGGATTGTATCAGCGTTTTAGGAGGAGCGAAGCAAAAAATTAAATTTCAAAAATAGATTTTAAAATCAAACGCCAAAACTCTTTTAGGAAAGACTTAAATTGGCTAAGAGCTGGATTTAATTCGCTCAACCAGCTCAGGAGCCTGCTCAGTAAATTTTTTAATTTCTTCAAGGTCGCCGAAGCTGATTATTCTTCTTGCCTTTTCAATAAACTTTTTGGCTTCTTTTTCCAAGCTGGCAGGAACTTTATCTCGGTTTTCTTTAAGGGCTTTTTCTATTTTAGTTAATTCTCCTTCTAGTTTACTGCAGGCTTTTTCCAGGTCGGTTCTGGCTTTGAGCTCAATTTCATATTCTCTGCTTCTGTCAACCATCCATTGAATTTCCTGCTCAGTGAGACCGCTTGAGGCAGTGACAGTGATTGACTGCTCCTGCCCAGTGTCAAGGTCTTTGGCAGAGACGCTCACGATACCATCAGAATCAATATCAAAAGTGACTTCAATTTCCGGCTCACCGCGCTTGGCAGGACGGATTCCAGTGAGCATAAATTCACCAAGAAGCTCGTTCTCAGCAGCGCGGTCGCTTTCACCCTGCAAGACAATGATTTTCACTGCCCGCTGATTATCAGCAGCAGTAGTGAAGATATGACTGGCATGGGTTGGAATGGGTGTATTTTTCTCAATGATTTTGGTAAAGAACCCGCCAAAAGTAGCAATACCCAAACTCAAGGGGGTGACATCAAGCAAGAGCAGGTCTTCTTTTTCTTTCTTTTTCTCTTCTTCGGTCATAGTAAGTGCATGCGCCTGAATGGCAGCGCCAATAGCCACAGCTTCATCAGGGTTAATGCCTTTTCTCGGTGGCTTGCCAAAGAATTTAGCCACCCGCTCCTGAACCTTTGGCATACGGGTTTGACCACCTACGAGGATAACCTCATCAATATCTTCAGGAGAAAGACCAGCTGCGTCTAGAGTTTTTTCGCAGATGCTTATGGTTCGGTCAATTAAGTCCTCGGTCAGCTCCTCAAGCTTTTCTCTGGTAAGCACCACTTCAAGGTGAAGCGGACCTTTATCGCTGGTGGCAATAAAGGGCAGGCTGATTTGAGTTTGCGGAACTGAGCTCAACTCGCATTTGGCTTTTTCCGCTGCATCTTTAAGCCTCTGAAGCGCCATACGGTCCTTACGAAGATTAATCCCTTCTTGTTGAAGGAAGGTATCTGCCAGCCAGTCAATGATTCTATCATCAAAGTCATCACCGCCGAGATAGGTATCGCCAGCGGTGCTGATTACTTCAAAAACTCCTTCGCTGATTTCAAGGATAGATATATCAAAAGTTCCACCGCCAAGGTCATAAACCGCTATGGTCTGGTCAAGTTTTTTGCCGTAGCCATAAGCCAGAGCAGCAGCAGTTGGCTCATTAATAATTCTCAGCACTTCCAGCCCTGCAATTTTTCCAGCATCTTTGGTTGCCTGACGCTGATTATCATTAAAATAAGCAGGCACGGTTATTACCGCTTCTTTCACTGGTTCGCCCAGATATTCTTCTGCCACTCTGCGCATTTCCTGAAGAATCATTGCGCCGATTTCAGGCAGGCTAAATTCCTGCCCACCTGCCCGAACACGAATATCACTGTGGGGACCTTCAATAATTTCATACGGATAGGTAGCTTTGGCTTTTTTCACCTCAGGCGAATCATAGCGCCTGCCAATAAGACGCTTGGATGCGTAAATGGTATTTTGAGGATTGGTAATCATCTGGCGTTTGGCAAGATGTCCCACCAGCCTTCTTCCGCTCTCATCAAAAGCCACCACCGAAGGAGTAGTCCTATACCCGCCTTTATTAGGAATAACCTTTGCCTGTCCGTCTTCTACCACTGCCACACAGGAATAGGTGGTGCCTAAGTCAATGCCGATAGCTTTACCCATTTTCGCCCCCTTGGCTATTTCCTCAAAGATTTTAGCTCTTTCTGGGCTTGCTTATACTTTGGGTCCAGCTCCAGCGCTTTCTGAAACTGGACCTCAGCTGCTCGAATTTGCCCTAAACCTTTATAAACCAGCCCTAATAGATAATAATATTCAGGCTTTTTTTCATCAAGTTCCATTACTTGCAAGATTAATGCCCGAGCTTTTTCATAGTTTTTTGAGTATATTATCATACATCTGGCTAAACCCAAAAGAATTTTCGGATTATCTGGGGAAATTTTTAAAGCTTCGGAATATTTCTTGTATGCAATTTGATACTCTCCTGCCTTCTCAGCAGAACTTGCCTGCTCGTATAAAGTCTCTGCCTCTGCCTGCTTTTCCAGCTGGTCAATTTTTTCCAGCTCCTTTTGATACCTTTTTCCGCCCAAAGGGTCAAGCTGAATGGCTAGCTTAAGATTGGTGCGGGCGGATTTAAAGTTTTTTCTTCTTATATCTTCCAGCGCAAGCTGATACAACCGCTCAGCCTTTTGAATCTGAGCATACATAGGCGTGCTTTTGATTTTTTCAGTTAATTTTTTCAGTTTTTCTGCTTTTTTCTTTTCTTTACTTTCTCTTAAGCCCAGTTTCAGCTTGGGTCCTGAATAGACTTTTCTTGCCACCTCAAGCTTGAGCTCTTTGCCTGCCTCTTCAATACCTTTTTCTTTAAGCTGGCTTAAATATTCTTCTTTTCTTTTTGGGTCAAGAAGAACCTGATAGGCGGTGTTTATTTGCTTGAACACTTCTTGGAGTTGGCGCCTAAATTCAGGCTCAACCTTGCGGTAGTATCTATCAGGGTGAAAGATTTTTGAAAGCTTAAAATAGGCTTTTTTTATCTCCGCACGGGAGGCATCTCTGCCCACGCCCAGCAGGTGAAAATAATCTATTTGAGGAAGAATCTTTACAAGCTCTTGAACATAATCTTTAAAAGCATCTCCTTTAGGGATTTTTTCCGGGTCAATTAAAACAGCGGGTTTTTCTTTTTTTTCTTCTTTTTTGGGTTTTTCTTCTCTGGGCTTGTGAAGGGTGATGGCTCCTTTTTCAACAAGCTTCCTGATAAGCTCAATGGTTGCATCCTTTCCTAAGCCAGTCATAATGATTAAATGCCTGATGCGAACCTGACCATCTATTTGTGAAAGAATAAACCCTTCCTCTGGGGTTATATCCAGCTTGGTAATGTCCACAGATTCACAAAGAAGAGGGATAGCTTCTTCAGAAATTTGAAGATTCTTTCCCTGCTCGCTCATTTTATTTCTCCGGCAAGGAGGAATTCTAAAATGGCTTTTTGGCTGTGAAGTCGGTTTTCTGCCTGCTCAAAAATCAGCTCCGCGTAGCTTTCTAAAATCTCCTCGCTGATTTCTTCACCCCGATGAGCTGGCAGGCAATGCAGAACCAGCACATCCTTTCCGACCGCATCAATCAGCTGGCGATTGACCTGATAGCCCTTAAAAGCCTGCTTTTTCTCCTCTGCCTGCGCTTCTTCGCCCATACTTACCCAGACATCTGTGTAGATGACATCCACGCCTTTTACTGCGGAAAGTAGTTCATACGAATGCTTAAAATTGAGTTTTCCCTTCTCCTTTGCTTTTTTTATCACCTCTGGATTGGGCTCATATCCAGAAGGGGAAGCCAGCCTGAGCTCAAATCCAATCAGGGCACAGGCATTGAGCCAAGAATTAAAAACATTGTTTGGGTCGCCGACAAAAGCCAGCTTCATTTTTTCCAGCTCAATCCCTGCTTCTTGAAGAGTGAACAGGTCAGAGATGATTTGGCAAGGGTGGTAGCGGTCTGTTAAGGCATTGATTACAGGCACTCCTGCCCAGCGTGCTAGCTCCTCTAAATCCTCGTGGCGATTTCCTCGGACAATAATACAATCAAGATACCTGCTGAGCACACGGGCAGTGTCTTTTAAGGGCTCTCCTCTGCTGAGTTGCATCTGGTCTGGACTTAAATAAATCGCCTGCCCACCCAGCTGATATATACCCACTTCAAAGCTCACTCGGGTGCGGGTGGAGCGTTTTTCAAAAATCATTCCTATGCTCTTTCCCAAAAGGGGTTGATATATTTTCCCCTCTTTTTGGCTTTCTTTTAATTCAGCACTGCGGGCAATAAGGGCAAATAACTGGTCAGCATCAAGGTCAAGAATACTTAAAAGATGCCTTGTCATTTTGCTTTTCAAACCTCCTTATCAAAATCTTTTAGGACTTGGTCAAGATTTTCAATTAAAAGGTCAATCTCCTGTTTTTTGACAATAAGAGGCGGGAGAAATCTCAAAACCTTTTCCTGAGTAAGATTGACAAGGAAGCCCCTTTCACGAAGAGCATCCACCACTCTTGAAGCATTTTTAATTTTAAGCTGAATTGCCACCATTAATCCTACTCCTCGAACCTGCTCAATAGAAGGATGAAGGGATTTTAGCTTTTTAAGCTCTTCTAAAAAATACCTGCCGAGATTTTCTGCGTTCTCATAAAGCCTTTCTTCAATAATGGTTTTTAAAGTGGCTTTTCCTGCAGAGCAGGAGAGAGGATTTCCGCCAAATGTAGAAGCATGGGTTCCAGGAGTAAATACCTGAGCAATTTCTTTGCGGGTGAGCATAGCTCCGATTGGCACACCGTTTCCAAGAGCCTTTGCCAGCGTGATAATATCTGGCTCAACCCCTGCCCACTGATAGCCGAAGAGCTTTCCCAGCCTGCCCATAGCTGTCTGGACTTCATCAAAAATAAGGAGCAGGTTATGCTCATCGCAGAGTTTTCTCAGCCCTACGAGAAAATCCTTTTGAGCAGGATTTACTCCGCCCTCTCCCTGAACAACCTCAATAATAACCGCGCAGGTGTTTTTGGTAATTGCCTGCTCCACAGCTTTTAGATTGTTAAATTCCACAAACTTAAATCCATCAAGCAGAGGCTCAAAACCCTTCCAGAACTTTTCCTGACCAGTTGCGCTCAAGCTCCCATAGGTTCTTCCGTGAAAGGAGTTTTTAAAGCTGATTATCTCATATCCGCCTTTGCCTTTTTCTCGGCTGAATTTTCTTGCCAGTTTGATGGCAGCTTCATTTGCCTCTGTTCCAGAGTTGCAGAAAAAAGCCTGCTCAAAAACGCTGTGCTCAGTAAGTAGCTCTGCCAGCTCTATTTGCGGCTGAATGTAAAAAAGATTGGTTATATGAAAAAGCTCCTCTGCCTGCTTTTTTACAGCCTCTACCACACGAGGGTGGCAATGACCGAGATTAATTGAGGCAAGCCCAGCAATAAAATCAAAATATTCCCTTCCTTCGCTGTCCCATACACGAATTCCCTCTCCCCGCACCAGCATAAGCGGATACCTGCGATAGGTGGGAATTAAAACCCGCTCAGCCCTTTGTTTAAAATCTTGCATTTCTTGTATAATCCCAGAGATTTTTAAAATCAGCTTTTAGTCTTTTATAGATAAATTTCTGTTCCCAGCCCTTGGTCAGTGAAAATTTCCAATAGCAATGAATGAGGCACCCTGCCATCAATAATATGTGCTTTGCTCACTCCTCGGCGAAGCGCATCCAAACAGCAATTAATTTTGGGAATCATTCCACCAGAAATTTCTCCCTCTTTAATCATCTTGCTTGCCTGTCCTGCGTGTAAGGAGCTTATGAGATTTCCTTTTTTGTCCTTTACACCTTCAACATCAGTTAAAAGGATAAGCTTTTCTGCCCGAAGCGCTCCGGCAATGGCTCCTGAAGCAGTATCTGCATTGATATTGTAAACATCTCCTTCCTCGTCCACTCCAATAGGTGCAATTACTGGAATAAGACCGTTTTTTAAGAGCTGAATAATAAGCTCAGCATCTATTTTCTTTACCTCTCCCACAGCTCCTAGCTTCTGGTCAGGGTGGGGCTTGGCTACTAAAAGCATTCCGTCTTTACCGCTGAGACCAATTGCTTTTCCACCAGCAAGATTGATTTTTACCACCAGCTCCCGGTTGAGCTTTCCTGCTAAAACCATCTCTACCACTTCCATTGTCTGAGCATCGGTTGCGCGCATACCATTGATTTTTTCTGCTTTAATGCCGAGCCGAGCAAGCATCTGGTCAAGCTGGGGTCCACCGCCGTGAACCAAAACTGGCTCTATCCCAACCGCTTTTAAAAGCACAATATCTTTGGCAAGCTCATCTAAAAGGGAAGGACTTTCAAAAATCCTTCCGCCTATTTTGACCACAATAATCTTTTCACGAAAGCGCTGAATATAAGGCAGAGCCTCTGCTAGAATTTTTGCCCTTTCAAATTCGCCTGTCATTTTACCTTCCGTTTTTTAAGTGCTTCTAGCTCTTGGTTAATTCTGCGCAAAAGCTGATTGGTTTTTATTACCTCTTCAACACTTTGCTCCAATTTTCTCCAAAGTTCAAGATTGCGAAGGGCAATTCCCACTGAGCGGGCTAATTCCTCAAGAAAGCTCTGGTCGTCTTTATGAAAATTACCTGTCTTTTTATTAAGAACCCTGAGCACTCCCCAAACCTCATCTTCAAGAAAAAGTGGAACCGCAAGATAGTTTTTAATAGCAACTTTTTGAGGATATTCTATTTCCACTAAAAAGTCTTTATCCTGCTCAAGATTGTTGATAAGAAGGCTTTTTCCTTGTTTGGCTACTTTTCCTGTAGCGCTTTTTCCCAAAGGTATTGAATGAGAGAATTTTACCTCACGAGCACCGTCCCAGCCAACAAAAAGATTAAGCTGGGAACGGTTCTCATCATCAATAAGATAAATAAAAGCGCTCACTACCTTAAGAAGCTCTTGGCATTTCTTTAAAATCTTTTTAAACATCTGGCGGGGTTCTCGCTCCTCAAGGAGGATTTTTTCCAGCTCCACCATCATACTCAATCGCTTTTTTTCCTGCTCCAGCTCGGCAATTGCTTGAAGATATTGAAGGGTGAGCGCTACCTGATGGGAAAAGGTTTGAAGGAGAATTAAGTCATCTTCATTAAAGGCGCTTCCATCACTTTTATCATTGGCATTGATGGTTCCTACCACCTCTCCGCCAACAAGTAAAGGAGCAATGACAAAGGAGTTGGTTTTATATTGAGGTGCATATTCAGAGGCTTGAAAGCGCTCATCAGAATAAACATCTTTTACCAGCACCGCTACTTTGTTTTTAAGCACCCATCCTGAGGGGCTTTTTTGCGGAGACCTTGTCTCCTTTTTAATAAGCGCGGGGCTCAAGCCCTTGCTTACCACCACCCGAAGCCTGTTCATTTTTGGGTCAAGAAGCATCACGCTCACCCGCTCGCAATCAAGCACCTGACTTACCAGCTCCACTGTTGTCTGAAGAAGCTGATAGGCGCCTGAAAGCCGGGAAAATTCAATTCTTCCGTGAGCAAAATCTTTAAGCCAGCTAGAGCCTCTCTCAAGTTGAGCCAGCTTATTGAGCTTGGCACGCTGGTCTTTGATTAGCTGAAACTGCTCATAGGCTTTTTTAATGGAATGCTCAAGCTCGGTTTTTGATATGGGCTTGATTAAATAATCAAACGCTCCTCGCTTGAGCGCAGAAAGAATGAGCTTTTTTTCATCATAGGCACTGAGCATAATAACAGGAAGGTCTGGAAATTCTTTTTTTAATTTAAAAAGCACAGCCAAGCCATCCATAGACCCGGGAAGAACAATATCAACAAGAGCAACTTCAGGGTTTATCTTACGGGCAAGCTCCAGTCCCTCACGGGCAGTTCCTGCGGAATATATTTTATGCCCCTTGGGTTCAAGGCAGTCTCTTATCCATTCACGATAAAAAAGCTCATCATCTATAACCAGAATTTTTATTTCCCCCACCTCCCCTAAAAATTATGCCAGATTTGCTGGGATTAGCCAAGAAAGTCTAAAAAGTTTTTAAGCAAAAGCCTGCTCTTTTTGGAGAGGATTAAAGGATATATCTGCTCAGGTCTTCGTCTTTGAGAATGGGGCTGAGTTTTTTACGCACATATTCAGCATCAATCACCACTTTTGCTCCTGCCATCTCAGGAGCCTCAAAAGAGATATCTTCTAAAAGCTTTTCCATTACTGTATGAAGCCTGCGGGCACCGATATTCTCTGTTCGCTGATTGATTTCTTCAGCTATGCGGGCAATTTCCTCAAGAGCATCATCACGGAACTCCAGCTGAATCTCCTCTGTTGCCAAAAGCGCCTGATACTGTTTGACAAGAGCGTTTTCTGGGTCTTTTAAGATTTTGACAAAATCCTCTCTTGTCAGGGGCTTGAGTTCCACCCGAATGGGAAATCTTCCCTGAAGCTCTGGGATTAAATCCGAAGGCTTGGTCATTGTAAAGGCACCAGCTGCGATAAAAAGAATATGGTCGGTGCGAACCATTCCATATTTGGTGACAACAGTTGAGCCTTCAACAATGGGAAGAATATCCCTCTGCACGCCCTCTCTGCTAACATCAGGACCTGCTCCTGCGTGTCTTCCTGCGATTTTGTCAATTTCATCAATAAAGATGATACCAGCTTCCTGAGCCCGCTGGAGCGCCTCCTGTGTGACTTTTTCCATATCAATCATTTTTTGCGCTTCTTCCTGAACAAGAATCTGGCGGGCTTCTTTTACTTTCATTCTGCGCCTCTTCATTCCTCCCTGAAAAAGCCCTCGGAACATCTCGCCCAGATTTATTCCCATCTCCTCCACGCCCTGTGGGCTGATTATCTGGGCAACTGGCATTGCTGGTCGGGAAGGGACATCAATTTCTATCTCCTCATTGTCCAGCTTGCCCTCGGTAAGATAAATAAGAATCTCTCGGTCAGTCTCAAGGTTATATCTTTGCATAATTTCTTCTCTTTTTCTGAGGAGCTGTTCAAAGATTTTTCTTTCTGCTTCCCTGCGAGCCCTTTCTTCAACCCGCTTTTTCTCCTCGTCCTGAACCATCTTGACCGCAACTTCCACAAGGTCTCGCACCATACTTTCCACATCTCTACCAACATATCCCACTTCAGTATATTTGGTCGCTTCTACCTTGATAAAAGGAGCATTTGCCAGCCTGGCAAGCCTGCGAGCAATCTCGGTTTTGCCCACTCCAGTGGGTCCAATCATAATTATGTTTTTTGGTGTGATTTCCTCTCTTAGCTCCTCAGGCACCATTCGCCTGCGCCAGCGGTTGCGAAGAGCTATTGCTACCGCCCGCTTGGCTTCTTCCTGACCGATTATGTATTTGTCCAGCTCCTCTACTATCTGTTTTGGCGTTAAGTCCTTCATCACAGCTCCTCAAAAACAAATTCTTGATTGGTATAGATGCACATTTCTGAGGCAATTTTCATTGCCTGCTCAGCAATTTCTCTTGCTGAAAGATTTGTGTTTCTCAAAAGGGCTTTGGCAGATGCTTCTGCGTAAGATGCCCCTGAGCCAATGGCAAGCACGCCTTCATCTGGCTCCACCACATCACCACTTCCGGAGATTAAAAACGCCTCATCTTTGTTGGCAACAATCATCAGCGCTTCCAGCCGACGGAGCATTTTATCAGTGCGCCAGTCTTTGGCAAGCTCAACCGCGGCACGCCGGAGGTTTCCGGCGTGAGTTTCTAGCTTTTGCTCAAATCTTTCATAAAGGGTGAGAGCATCAGCAGTTGCACCTGCAAAGCCGGTGATGACCCTATCGTGGTAAAGCCTTCGCACCTTGCGGGCTTTGTGTTTTAAAATTTGATTTCCCACTGTCACCTGACCATCACCGGCAAGAACAACCTTTCCGTCTCTGCGCACTAGCAGAACAGTTGTGCCGATAATCTTAGGACTTTTTAGCCCGTGGGTGTGCATTATCATACGCCTCCATTAATTCTTTTATTCCCACTTTCGTATATTTCTGGGTTGTGCTTAAACTGGAATGACCAAGCAGTTCCTGAATGCTTCTTATATTCATTCCACTATCCAGAAGATGGGTTGCAAAGCTGTGCCGTAAAGTATGCGGTGTTGCCTTTTGATACAGCCCGCTTTTAATAAGATATTTTTTTAGCAAAAGCTGAATGCTTCGGGCAGTAATTCTTCTTCCTTTCTGACTTATAAAAAGAGCTTTTTGAGCGTCTTCATCTAGAATATTTTTTTTCAGCTTTGCCCGCACTTCAAGCCATTTTTTTAATTTTTGACAGGCAAGCTGATTAATAGGCACCACCCGCTCTTTTCTCCCTTTTCCCATCACCCGCACCAGCCCCTGATTGAGGTCAATATCATTTATGTTGAGAGATACCAGCTCTCCTACCCGAATGCCAGATGCATAAAAAAGCTCTAGAATCGCTTGGTCACGAATGCCAATCGGACTTTTGGAATCAGGAGCATCTAAAAGGGCAAAGACCTCATCAGGATTGAGCGGGTGAGGCAGTTTTTTTTCTTTTTTTGGGCTTCTTACCAAGCGGGCAGGATTGTAGTTTAAGACTTTTTCTTTTTGCAAAAAGCGGAAGAAACTACGCAGGCTGGAGATATGCCTTTCTATGCTGGAAGGCTCAAGGGATTGATACAGCCTGCTCATCCAAGTGCGTATTACCTCTTGGTCAATGCGGTCTATCTCAAGAGCCTCGGAAGAAGATAAATTAAAATAACTGCGGGCAAATTGGTAAAATTCCTTTAAATCTGAATCATAGCCTTTTACGGTTTGAGGGGAGTAATTCTTTTCCCGCTCAAGATAAGCAAGGAAGCGCTTATGCCAGTAAGGAAATTCATTCATTCTATTTGCTATGTTAATGAAATATCTACTGGTTTTCAACAGGGCTTTTTAGCTGGTCTTTTCAAGGGCTTTTGTTTGTTCAGTTGAAGGCGATTCTGATGGTTGTTGAGTTTCCTGCTGGGTTTTACGAGCCAGCTCTAATTCTTTTTGAAGGTCTTGGATAATGCGGTTTTGTTTGCGAATGGTCATTGTGTATTTGAACCAGAAGTAGATTTCCAGCAGAATAGCAAGCGAAAATCCAAGTATGAACATAATTAGAAGACCGAACCAGAGCTGCATTTCAATAGTAAAAAGGGTTTTTCCCGGCAGGCGAAAGACGAGCTGGAAATTTTGGGTAAGAGAGGAGAAGTTGTAGATAATCTCAAGGACAATAAAAATCAGCACTGCCAGAACCAAAAACCATTTCAGGTATCTCATTTTTTGCACTCCTCAAATGCTTGTTTTAATTTTTTATAGGTCTGGGATAGGTGTTCAGGCATAACTTTCACTTCTGCCAGCACAGGCATAAAATTGGTATCTCCCTGCCAGCGGGGAACTATATGCCAGTGGATATGGTCAACCACTCCTGCGCCAGCAACTCTGCCCAGATTAAGCCCGATGTTAAATCCATCAGGATTAAGGGATTTTTTTAAAGCAGAAAGGCTCAGCTGGATAAGATTGTGAATATCTAAGACTTCTTCCTGAGTGAGTTCTTCCAGCTCTCCGATATGGCGAGTGGGCATAACCAAAAGATGACCGTTGTTATAAGGAAAGCGGTTCATAAAGATTACTGCTTTTTCCGAGCGGATGAGGATAAGGTTTTTTTCATCATTGTTTTCTTTCAGCCCCTTGCAGAACACGCATCCATCTTCTTTATTTTTCAAGATATATTCTATTCTCCAAGGAGCCCATAGCACTTTCATTGCTCTTTACTTTCCTCCTCTTTGGGTTTGTTTACTCTCATTCTCAGTTCCTTTCCCACTTTAAAGAAGGGCACCCGTTTTTCTGGGACAAAAACTTTCTCACCGGTTTTGGGGTTTCTTCCCATTTTTGCTTTGCGGGTGCGAACTTCAAAGCTACCAAATCCTCTTATCTCTATTCGTTCGCCCTTAGCTAGCGCTTCGGTCATTGCCTGAAAAATAGTATCTACCACCAGCTCCGCATCTTTTAAACTTAATCCTTCTACCTTTTGAGCGAGTTTTTCAATAAGCTGTCTTTTGGTCATTTTTCGCTCCTTGTTTGCGGTTGATATAATCCCCCTGGCTCAAGATACCAAATGGGGCTTGAAGCCAGCTCAAACAGCTTATTGAATAATGCCTCAGCCAGCCTTGAGCCCCATTGCTCAAAAATTCCGAATCGCCTTTTAGGAAAGATTACTTGTGGCTCGCCTTTAATCCCTGCTAGCTCCCCTGCCTTCTTGATAGCATCTTCTAAGTTCCCCAATTCATCTACCAGCTCGAGTTTCAATGCCTGCTCGCCGGTAAAGATTCTTCCGTCAGCAATTTTTTCAATCTGCTCCTTGCTCAATCCTCTTGATTCTGCGATGGCTTTTTTGAATTGCTCGTGAACATTGTTAATTACTGATTGAAAATAAGTCCGCTCTTCATCAGTAAGGGCACGATAAGGACTGCCTGCGTCTTTAAATTTACCGCTTTTTATCACCTGGTGGCGAATCTTCATCCAGCGAAGTAGTTCCTCTAGGTCTGTTATCTGCATCAATACCCCGATGCTTCCAGTAACGGTTCCCGGTGCAGAAATTATGTAATTGCAAGGTAGGCAGACATAATACCCACCGCTAGCAGCTACAGTTCCCATTGAGCAAACAACAGGTTTTTGCCTGCGAAAGCGCTTTATTTCTTCATAAATCTCTTGAGCAGGAGCAACTGCTCCGCCGGGACTATTCACCCGAAGCACAATTGCCTTAACCGAGCGATTCTTGCGGTAGTAGCGGAGCTCGCGAATAATCCGCTCGCTGTCAGTAATTACTCCTTCAATCTTAACTATCGCCACTTTAGAGCCAAAAGAAAAGGCAGAGGGTGTTTCTATCTCGGGTGCGGTTATGGTTTTTTTAGCCAGCAAAGATAATATAACGGCAAAAATTACTACCAGACCTATTATAATCAGGCATCCAACGGTAAAGGGCTTTTTTTGCCAAATTCTTCGCCCGCCAGAATCAGCGCTCACTCTTTTTTCTCCTCATTAGCGCTGGATTTTTGCTCAGATTTCTTCTCTTCAGATTCAGAGATAAAAAGATTTTTACCTTTTGCTTCTGCCAATTTCTTTTGGATGATTTCACCGAGCTTGCTGGTGCCATCCCATTGATTTGCCTGATGCGCTTCCAGCTCTTCTTCAGGAAGGGTGCGAAGGCTGAGCCTGATTCGGCGCTCTTTAGCATCAATGCTTAAAACTTCTACCCGAACTTCCTGCCCGATTTCCACCACTTCTTTTGGGTCTTTAACCGGCTCATCTGAAAGCTCGCTTATATGGATTAATCCTTCAATGCCTTCTTCCAGCTCAACAAAGGCACCAAAATCAGTAATGCTGACCACCTTACCACTAACTCTTGTTCCGGGACGATACTTTTCAGGAGCAAGCGACCAAGGGTCTGGCTGAAGCTGTTTTATTCCCAAGCTGAAGCGCTCCTTTTGTGGGTCTATTTCTAAAACAACGCATTCCACTTCATCGCCTTTTTTAAGTATCTCTTTGGGATGACGAATCTTTTTCACCCAAGATAAATCCGAGATATGCACAAGCCCGTCAATGCCCTCGCCTATATCAACAAACACCCCGAAGTTGGTGATGTTTTTGACTTTACCCCTGACTTTGGTTCCTGGCGGATATTTCTCTGCCAGCACTTCCCAAGGATTGGGCATTACCTGTTTCATTCCCAGATTAATCCTTCGGTTTTCTTTGTCTATATCTAGGACTTTTGCTTCTACCACCTGTCCGAGCTGAACAATGTCTTTGGGGTGAATGCGTTTTTTCGTCCAGCTCATCTCCGAAACATGAACCAGTCCTTCCACCCCGGGCTCCAGCTCAATAAATGCTCCGTAATCAGTGATATTAACCACTTTTCCTTGAATAATGGTTCCGATGGGATATTTCTTATCAACATTATCCCATGGGTCTGGCTGAAGCTGTTTTAGCCCAAGGCTTACCCGCTCTTTTTCTCGGTCAAATTTTAAAACCTTAACTTCAATTTCATCGCCAATAGATACCAGCTCGCTGGGGTGATTAATTCTTTTCCAGCTCATATCCGTAATGTGAAGCAATCCATCAACACCGCCGATGTCAATGAACACGCCGTAATCAGTGATGTTTTTAACCTTTCCTTTTACAATCATACCTTCTTCCAGCTCAGCCAGTGTCCGCTCTCTCATCTGTCGCCATCTTTTTTCCTGAACCGCTCTTCTGCTGACAACAACATTTACTCTCCGGCGGTTAAATTTAAGCACCTGAAACTGGTCAGTTATTCCGAGCAGGCTATTTGGGTCTTTTACGGGGCGCATATCCGCCTGACTACCTGGCATAAAAGCCTTTACCCCGCCGATGTCAACCATATATCCGCCTTTGACCCTTTCTACGATTTTCCCTTCTATGGGGGTCTCTTCTCGGTAGGCTTGGTCAATAATTTCCCAAAGGCGCTTTTTTTCTGCTTTTGACTTGCTGAGAATAATTATGCCGAGGTCTTCCTGCCTGCGCTCAACCAGAACCTCAATTTCGTCGCCGGGCTTGACATTGATTTCGCCTTTTTCATCTTTAAATTCATCAATTGGGACTTGCCCCTCGCATTTATCGCCTATATCCACCATTACATAATCTCTATCAATGCTGACCACAGTGCCTTTAATGATTTCACCTTCTTCAATGTGGCGGTGCTTTAGGCTCTGTTCAAATAGGGTTTCAAAATCCTCCTCGTTGTTTTTTTGTTCTTTCAGCTCTTTTTCTTCCTGAGAGTTTTGGGTTGGTTGTTTTTTTTCTTCTTCCATTTAATCCCCCTAAAAAGTTTATTTTTAAACCGCTTGAGCGCGGATTTTCTCTAAAAGAACATCGACCACTTGGTCAATGGTTAGATTGGTGGTGTCAATAACAATGGCATCATTTGCTGGTTTAAGAGGTGCAAGCTCCCTTTGAGAATCCTGCTGATCGCGCTTTTCTACCTCTTTTTTAAGCTGGTCAAGGTTAACATTTATACCGCGCTCTTTTAGCTCCTTAAATCTTCTTTTTGCCCTCTCTTCAAGAGAAGCGGTGAGGAAGAATTTGAAATCAGCATCAGGAAATACCACAGTTCCCATATCTCTTCCTTCTGCGACTATACCGCGGTTTTTACCTACCTCTCTCTGAATCTGCCAGAGCTTTTCCCTGACTATTTGGTGGCGGGAGATTTTACTTGCTCCCATACCGATTTCTTCGGTGCGAATTTTATCAGTTACATCTTCACCATCAAGAATTATACGCAGATGCCTACCTTTTGGCTCAAGGTGAAGGTTAAGCTCTTGAACAACTTTTTGGGCGTGCTTTGGATTATCTGGATTTAAGCCAAGTTTAAAAGCCTTTAAGGCGCAGGCACGATACATTGCACCAGTATCAAGGTAATAATATCCCAATTTATCTGCCAAAATCTTGCTCACCGTGCTCTTGCCCGCGCCCGAGGGTCCGTCAATTGTTATAATATATCTCTTTTTCATTTCTTATGCAACTAATTGATTTAATTTATTGAAAAAATCTGGAAAGCTGGTTTCTACCCATTGCACTTCTTTGATTATGGTTTTTCCCTGAGCGTAAAGCCCAGCCACTGCCAAGCTCATTGCAACCCGATGGTCTTTATGACTATAAACCTCTGCACCTTTAAGCTCACAAGGTCCTTCAATTATCATTCCATCTTCCAGCTCTTCAATTTTTGCTCCCATTTTTTTCAGCTCACTGACAGTGGAGTGGATGCGGTCAGATTCTTTTACCCGAAGTTCTTTGGCATCGCGAATGATGGTGGTTCCTTGCGCCACTGCTCCTGCCACTGCCAGCACAGGTATTTCATCAATCAATCTTGGGATAATTTCACCTTTAATTTCTACTGCCCTGAGGGGCGAGCTTTTGACCAGTATATCAGCAACAGGTTCTCCAGCGATATTGCGCTGATTTAAAAGTTTAATATCAGCGCCCATTTCTTTTAGCACTTCTAATATGCCGGCACGGGTGGGATTAATGCCCACATTTTTGACCAGCACCTCACTCCCTTTCACCAAGCATCCTGCTACCAAAAAAAAGCTGGCAGAGGAGATGTCTCCAACTACTTCAATTTCTCTTGCCTCCAAATCCTGTCCACAGTCCATTTCTATGCAAAGTGCGCTTTTTTTAATTCTGGCGCCAAAAAATTCAAGCATTCGCTCTGTATGGTCGCGAGATGGTGCAGGCTCAGTGATTTTGGTTTTGCCAGTTGCATAAAGAGAAGCAAGGAGAATAGCGCTTTTTACTTGTGCGCTGGCAACAGGAAGAGTGTATTTTATGCCTTTTAAATCTCCGCCCTGAATGCGAAGAGGCGGATGTTCTCCATCTTCAGCTTCAATCTTGGCGCCCATTTTAGAAAGCGGTTCAATAATCCTTCGCATAGGTCTTTTTTTGAGCGTCTCATCGCCAGTGATGATAGTTAAAAATTTTTGTCCAGCCAAAACACCTGCTAAAAGCCTGAGCCCTGTTCCTGAATTGCCCATATCAAGGGGATTTTGAGGAGGTTTTAGCCCGTGCTTTCCCTCTCCTGAGATTATCAGCTCATTGTTAATCTTGATTTCAACACCAAGCTCCTGAAAAGCACGAATGGTGCGCATAACATCATCTGCCCGAAGCCAGTTTTTAACCCTACTTTTTCCCTGAGCAATGGAGCTTAAAATTACTGCCCGATGCGAGATGGATTTATCTGGCGGGACATCAATCTCGCCTTTTAACGCTCCTTTTTTCTCTATAACCCAATTAGCCATCTTTCTGGACTTTTTCCTTTACCTCTCTTGCTTTAGCAAAATATTCCTCTAAGCTTTTGGCATCTTCTTTCTGGATTAGCTCAGCCAGCTCCTCAAGCTCTTTTTGATACCTGCGAATAGTGGCAATAACATATTCTTTGTTTTCTAAAAATATATCCCGCCACATTTCAGGAGAGCTACCTGCTATCCTGATAAAATCTCTAAATCCACCCGCACTAAAGCGCAAAAGCGGGGCTTTTCTTTCCATATCAAGAAGGGTTCCCACCAGTGCGTAAACAACAATGTGAGGAAGATGACTTATCCAAGCAAGAAGTTCATCATGGATTTTTGCATCCATTATTTCTACTTTAGCACCAAGCGACTTCCACAGCGATTTGATTTTTTCAACGCCCTCTTTTGTTGAGCGCTCGCAGGGGGTGATAATAGTCCATCTTCCTTTAAAAATATCCGGGTCTGAGTATCTTGCGCCTGTTTTTTCCCTTCCTGCAATGGGGTGAGCAGGGACAAAATCAACTTCCGGCGAAAGAGTTGGAGATATTTTTTGAATAAGTCTTAACTTGGTGCTACCGACATCAGTAAGAATCGTTCCATTTCTAAAATAAGGCTTTGCTTTTTCAACCAGCTCAGGCATTGCCCGGACAGGAGTGGCGAGGATAACAAGGTCTGCGTTTTCAACTCCTTCTTCAATTTTAAAGGTATAACTGTCAATGATACCCAGACTGAGAGCCTGTTTTAAGTTATCCTCACCTCTGCCCACTCCGATGATTTTTTTTGCCAGTCGCTCTCGGCGCATTCCCAGCGCCATTGAGCCACCAATTAATCCCACCCCTACCACACAGACCTTTTCAAAGCTAAAGCCCAATCTAGCTAAGCACCTCCTCTAATGTCTTAATAAATCTGGTGTTCTCTTCAGGAGTGCCAATTGTTGCCCGAAGCCATTGGGGAAGTTTGTATCCGCCCATTGGTCTGACAATAACTCCTTTTCTCAAAAGTTTTTGATACAGCTCTTGAGCATCTATGGGCGATTTGAAAAGGATAAAATTTGCCACCGAAGGAATATACTCAATTCCCAGGCGTTTGAATTCTTCTTCCAGATATTTCATTCCTTCACGGTTATTTTTGCGGGAGCGCTCTATGTGCTCTACATCGTCAAGAGCTGCGGTTGCAGCTACTTGAGCAAGAGAGTTGGTATTAAAAGGCTGGCGGACACGATTTACATATCCGACTATTTCCGGGTCTGCTATTCCATAGCCAATTCTCAGTCCTGCCAAGCCGTAAATTTTAGAAAAAGTCCTTACTGCCACCACATTTTTCCTACCCGCTTTGACCAGCTCAACCGCATCAGGATAATCCTCACGCTCAACATATTCAAAATAAGCCTCATCTAAAACCACCATCACCCTTTCAGGCACTTGATTTAAAAACTCCTCCAGCTCATCCTTATTGACATAAGTGCCTGTGGGATTATTGGGATTGGCAATAAAGATAATTCTTGTGCGCTCATTAATTACCTTTGCCATTTTATCAAGGTCGTGTCCGAAATTTTCCTTTGGCGAGCAGACTATTTTTTTCAATCCTCTTGAGTCCACAGCTAGGCTATAAACAACAAAGGCGTGTTCACTCATAATCGCCTCATCTTCTGGGGTCATAAAAGTGGCAACAAGTAGCTCCAAAACCTCATTGGAGCCGTTGCCGAGAATAATCATTTCTGGCGTCACTCCCAGCTTTTGGCTGAGTTTCTCTTTTAAATAAGTTCCGTTTCCATCAGGATAACGGTTAAGATTGGAGAGAGCGTTTTTGATCGCCTCTAAAGCCAGGGGGCTGGGTCCAAGTGGATTTTCATTAGAGGCTATTTTGATTGAATCTTTTATCCCCAGCTCTCTCTCCAGCTCTTCAATTGGTTTTCCCGGAACATAAGGCACTAATCTCCTGATATGCTCAGGCACCCAAGCGCAAGGATTGGATATACTACCGTTATTCATTATTCTACCTCCTGAACAGGTTTTTTAGTTTTGGGAAAAGAACCAAGCACACGCACAAATACTGCTCTTTTTTCCAGCTCAGAAAGTGCTTGTTTTATTTTTCGGTCCTGAATATGACCTTCCATTTCAACAAAAAATACATACTCCCATGCTTTTCCTTTAAGGGGTCTGGACTCTATTTTTGTAAGATTGATTTTGCGAGAAGCGAACGCTCCCAGAGCTTTCCAGAGCACACCAGGATAATCCCGAAGAGAGAACATAACCATTGTCAGGTCATTTCCGCTTCTGGGACTGTCCTTTTTGCCAATGACCAAGAATCTGGTGAAATTGTTTTTTATATCTTCAATATTTCGGGCAAGGATTTTTAAGCCATAGTAATCACCAGCATAGGCACTGGCGATTGCTCCAGAGCTAGGGTCTTTGCTGGCAAGCTTAGCTGCCTCTGCTGTGCTTGCGGCATCAAGAATAGGAATATCTGGCAGATGCTCTCTCAGCCAGTTTCGGCACTGAGCAAGTGCCTGCGCGTGTGAATAAATGCGCTTTATCTTCTTTAAAGAATCTGCTCGGGAAAGAAGGCAGTGATGGATTTCTAGGATAACCTCAGCGGAAATTTTCAGGCTGGAATTAAGGAACATATCTAATGTGTGGCTGACCACGCCTTCGGTGGAGTTTTCTACCGGCACCACTCCGTAATCAGCTTCTCCTTTTTCCACTCGGTCAAAAACATCAGTGATGCTTTTTTCTGCTAAAAATTCCGCTTTATGACCGAATTGCTGTCTGGCAGAAATATGGGTGAAGGTTGCTTCTGGTCCAAGATAAGCAATGCGAAGAGGTCGCTCCAGACTCCTGCAGGCGCTGATTATTTCCCGAAAAACAGGCTTGATTGATTCAGTGGGGAATTTCCCGAGATTCAATCTTTCCAGCCGTTCAAAAATCTCCTCTTCACGGGCAGGGATATAAATCTCTGAAGATGCCTTTTGCTTTAGTTTGCCAATTCTTATGGCATATTCAGCTCGGCGGTTTAGAAGCCTTAGGATTTGCTCATCAATTTTGTCAATGGCTTCTCTTAATTTGTCAATTTGCTGGCTGGATTTGCCTTTTTGAGTCTTTTCCTTCACCGTCCAAACCCCTACGAAAGATTTACAAACTTTTTAACACAATTTTTTTTAATTTCAAGGCAAAAAGAGCAAAAATTAAAAAACTAATCTAAATAAAAACGATAATTTTTCCCCTTTTATTTTTATAGCGAGTGAGCTTGACAGCTCCAGATGGTTGGTCTTAATATAGCCAAGACCAAAGATGAGAAAGAAAATAGCTATTTTTGGAGCAGGCAATGTAGGAGCAAGCTTGGCACAGCTTATTGTTTTAAATGAGCTTGCAGATGTGGCTCTGGTGGATGTGGCTTTGGGTCTAGCAGAGGCAAAGACGCTTGACCTATCTCAGGCAAAGCCCATTTACAGAAGCGATGTTAAGGTTATTGGCGGGGTTGAGCCTTCTTTAATTAAAGGTGCTGATTTGGTGGTTATTACTGCGGGAGCGGTTCGTAAGCCGGGAATGAGCAGAGATGAACTGCTAGAGACCAATGCAAAAATTGTTGCTCAATGCGCTCGGGCAACAAAAAAATATGCAAAAAACTCTATACTGATTATCGTTACCAACCCGCTGGATGCAATGACTTGGCTGGCTTATAAAATTAGTGGGTTTGAAAAAAATCGGGTGATGGGAATGGCAGGAGTTTTGGATTCAGCTCGGTTTTGTTATTTCCTTTCCGAGGAGCTCGGAGCAAGCGTTAAAGACTTAAACGCAATGGTTTTGGGTGGACACGGCGATGATATGGTGCCTTTATTAAGCACTGCCAGCTTAAAAGGACAGAGAATCTCAAAATTAATTCCAAAGGATAGGCTGGATAAAATCATTGAACGCACCCGCAGAGCAGGAGCAGAGATTGTGGAAAAAATGAAAACCAGCGCCTTTTATTCTCCCTCTGCCAGTATCTTTGAGATGATTCGTGCCATATTTAATGATGAGAAAAGGCTTCTTGCCTGTTCTGCCATTCTTTCAGGAGAGTATGGGTTAAAAGATATTGCTTTTGGCGTGCCTTGTGTTCTTGGGAAAAAAGGCGTGGAAAAAATCGTTGAATTTGAGCTGAGCAAAAAAGAAAAACAAGAGCTGAATAAATCAGCAAGGCGGGTGAAAAATTTAATTGAAAAACTATCTACTTTTAAGCTATGAGGAAATTGGAGCGAGAGAGGGTTGAGAGCGCAGTTAAAGATATGATTATTGAGGCTAGCTATAGCCTTGATGCAGAGACTGAGGAGCTGATCAAAAAGGCAAAGCAAAAAGAAACTTCTCCTTATGCCCAAAAAGCTCTGGAGATTATTTTAGAAAACATTGCGCTGGCAAGAGAGAAAAAAAAGCCCATCTGTCAGGACACCGGCTTGAGTGTATTTTTTGTTGAGGTGGGGAGGGAGCTTTGTTTGGATTTTGATTTAACTGAGGTTATCAATCAGGCGCTTCGTCGTGCCAGCAAAGAAGGGTTTTTAAGAGCATCAGTAGCAGACCCAATCAGTCGCAAAAATACAGGAGATAATGCCCCAGCTATTATTCATTATTTTTTAACAGAAGGGGACAGGCTAAAGATAAATCTTTTGCTCAAAGGAGCGGGTTCAGAGAACAAAAGCAGGGCAATGATTTTAAGCCCGGCTGAGGGTATTTCAGGTATAAAAAGATTAGTGCTTGAGACAGTTGAGAAGGCGGGCGGGCAGAGCTGTCCGCCTTTAATTGTTGGAATTGGCTTGGGCGGAAGCCTTGAAATGAGCGCACTGTTAGCCAAAAAAGCTCTGTTGAGAAAAACAGGCACTCCTAGCCCAGAACCAGAACTGGCTGAGCTTGAAGAGGAGCTTGAAAGAGAGATCAATCAGCTGGGCATAGGCGCAAGCGGTTTTGGTGGGAATATAACCTGTTTATCAGTTCAGATTGAGAAGTTTTTTGGTCATATTGCCAGCCTTGCTGTTACAGTTAACCTTCAATGCTGGGCGCATAGGCACAGAGAGGTGGTGATTTGAGCGTTATGGATTTTAAAAAAGTTGGTACACCAATTTCAGCTCAGATATGCAAAGATTTAAAAGCAGGGGATTGGATTTTGCTTTCTGGCTGGGTTTATTCAGCCAGAGACCAAGCACATATCCGCTTAAAGGAGCTTATTGAAGCAGGCTCAGAGATTCCTTTTTCTCTGGAAGGAGAGGTGATTTATTATATGGGTCCCAGCCCTGCTCCGCCTGGTGAAATAATAGGAAGCGCAGGACCAACCACCAGCTCCCGTATGGATTCTTATGCACCGCTTTTATACAGCTTGGGATTAAAAGCAACTTTAGGAAAGGGGGAGCGCTCTGAAAAGGTAAAAGATGCGCTGGTCAAATATGGCGGGATTTATCTTGCCACTGTGGGTGGAGCAGGAGCGTATCTTGCTGAGCGGATTAAAAAAGTGGAGCTGGTCTGCTGGCAAGATTTGGGTCCAGAGGCAGTGCAAAGGCTCTATGTTGAAGACTTTCCCTGTGTGGTTGCTTATGATTCTTCTGGCAGGGATTTCTTTAAGGAGCAAAGAGAAAGATATAAAAAGGAGTAAGAGAGAATGCGGGCACTGATAACAGGTGGTGCTGGATTTATTGGGTCGCATCTTTGTGAACGCCTTATTCAGGAAGGATTTGAGGTGCTCTGCGTGGATAATTTTATCACCGGCAGTGAGGAGAATTTGGAGCAGTTGAGAAAAGAGCCGAGATTTGAATTTATGGAAAAAGATGTCTCTGAGCCTATTCAGATTTCTGGGGGGCTGGACTGGGTGCTTCATTTTGCCTCTCCTGCCAGTCCTGTGGATTATTTAAATCACCCGATTATTACTTTAAAGACAGGCTCGTTTGCTGTTTACCATTTGCTTGAACTGGCAAGGGAAAAAGGAGCTGGGTTTTTTCTTGCCTCAACCAGCGAGGTTTACGGCGACCCGCAGGTTCATCCGCAAAAGGAAGATTATTGGGGAAATGTCAACCCAATAGGTCCGAGAGCGGTTTATGATGAATCCAAGCGGTTTGCCGAAGCTATGACCAGCGCTTATCACCGCTATTTTAAAATTCCCATTCGCATTGCCAGAATTTTCAATACCTATGGTCCGAGGATGAGGCTTAATGACGGAAGGGTTGTGCCCAATTTTATTGCTCAAGCTTTAGAAGGAAAAGATTTAACTGTTTATGGAGATGGCACTCAAACCCGCAGTTTTTGCTATGTTGATGACCTTGTTGAGGGTATTTTTAAGTTAATGAGCGCTGAATACTTCAAGCCAGTTAATCTTGGCAATCCCACAGAAATGAAAATTATAGACTTTGCCAAGAAAATTATTGAGCTGGTTGGTTCAGAGAGCAGAATCGTCTATAAGCCTCTTCCTGAAGATGACCCCAAGCTGAGAAAACCGGATATTTCTTTGGCAAAAGAACTTTTGGGCTGGGAGCCAAAGATAAGTTTAGATGAAGGGCTTAAGCGAACCATAGAGTATTTTAAAACAAAGATTAAAAGTTCAAATGAGTAATTGGCGGGAAATAAAAAAACAGGCAAAAGCCAGCCGTGAAGAGCTGAGAATTTTATACAAAAAATTCCGTAGAAAGCTCCCCAAAGATGAGCGGGCAGAGCTTAAAGCTTTAATCAAAGCCATTGATAAATCTCTCAGAAAAAAAGATGAAGAGAAACTTAACCAACTGCTTAAAGAAGCGCAAAAGGTTCGTTCAGAGAAATTCTCCGGTGTTGTTATCAACCGCACCTGGGAAGCTGTTAAAGAAATTTTATGGATTCTTTTTATTGTTTTTCTTATTCGCTGGCTTTTGATAGAGCCTTTTCGCATTCCGTCAGGTTCAATGATTCCCACTTTGCTTGTTGGCGACCAGCTTATGGTCTGTAAGTTCATCTACGGTGTGCAAATTCCGCTCACCACCAAAAAGCTTTTTAATTTAAAAAAGCCAAAGCGGGGAGATGTTATTGTTTTCAAATATCCTCTCAAGCCTAGCCAGGATTTTGTTAAAAGAGTGATAGGAGTTGAGGGCGATGAGGTTATGCTCCGCGATGGTGAGCTTTACATTAACGGCAAAAAGGTTTGGAGGAAATATCTCGGACCATATAACGGACCGATAGATGAAGGGTTTTGCCCCTCTTATGATTTATATCTTGAAAGGATTGATGGAACAGAGCATCAAATTATCCTCTGCCGCCTTAGCCACAAGGGGGACGATTTTGGACCTGTGCGAGTGCCCAAAGGAGCTGTTTTTGTAATGGGAGACAATCGTGATAATTCCGCAGACAGCAGGGTTTGGGGGTTTGTCCCGCTAGGAAATATCAAAGGAAAAGCGCTTTTTATACACCTTCCGCTTGACCCTTCCCGACATTACCTTCCCCGCTGGAGAAGGTTTTTTAAAGTAATCAGATAAATTTCATCAATTGGGTTGGCTTGAAATTAATTTTTTCTGAATAATCATTGACTTTGATATTCAATCCGCTAAAATCAACCAACAATGGCAGAGGAAAGAAAAGACCTAGACGACCTCAAGCAGATTTTAAGATACGGAAGCGATGAGGAGCTGAGGGATTTTCTCAGCCTGCTCCACCCTGCTGACCTTGCGGATTTAATTGAGCAGGCAGAGCCAGAGGAGCGTGACCGTATCTTCCGGCTTCTTCCGCCAGAAAAAGCCTCTCGGGTGCTTCCAGAGATTGAAGACTGGTATCGTAATGAGATTATCAAGCGCCTTTCTCACAATCAGATTGTTGAGATTGTTGATGAGATGCCGAGCGATGAGGCGGTTGACCTTGTCAGTGAGCTTCCGCCAGAAGAAGCTCGCAGGGTGTTGGAGGAGATTGAAAAGGAAGATTCTGAAAAGGTGCGAAGGCTCCTGCGCTATCCAGAGGAGAGCGCAGGTGGAATTATGCAGGTGGAGCTGGTTTCTGTTCGTGCCAATGCCACTGTTAGCGAGGTGATTGAAGAGATACGCAAAAAGCGTGAGAAGGTTCAGGACTTGCATTATGTTTTTGTGGTTGATGAGGATAATCGCCTTGTGGGCGTGCTTGACCTATCCCGCCTACTTTTAGCAGAGCCAGACCAGCGGGTAAGCGAGCTGATGAAAACTGATGTCATCAAGGTTCGGGTGGATATGGACCAGGAGCAGGTGGCGGAGATGTTCCGCAGATACAATCTTTTCACCTTGCCAGTTGTGGACAGAGAGGGCAGGCTGGTGGGAAGAATCACTGCAGATGATGTTTTTGAGGTTATGGCAGATGAGGCAGATGAGGACTTTCTTTTGATGGCAGGAGCTGGAGAGGCGGAGCTAGAAGAGCGAAATATTTTTAAAAGCGCCTGGGCTCGCCTTCCTTGGCTGACAATAACTTTTGTGGGTGAGATGGTCACTGGTGCGGTGATTGGCTTTTATCATCAGCTTCTTCAGCAGTTGATTGTTCTCACCACTTTTCTTCCCATCATAATGGCAATGGGCGGAAATGTGGGCAATCAGAGCGCAACCATTGTGGTGCGTGGTCTAGCAACAGGAAAGATTGACCTGCGCAAAGTAGGAAAGCTCATTCTGCATCAGTCTTTGATTGGGTTTTTAATGGGAATGATTATCGGGGTTGTGCTGGTGGTATTTACTCAATTCCGCTACAAAAGCACAATTTATGCTAGCACGATTTATGTTAGCACAATTTATGTTGGCTTGGTGGTGGGCTTGAGTATATGTCTGGTTATGACCATCGCAGCTTTGGTAGGAACAGCCCTGCCTTTGATTTTTAAGCGATTTAAGGTTGACCCCGCTATTGCCACTGCTCCTTTTATTTCCACTTTTTGCGATGCACTCAGCACCTTGATTTATCTGGGAATGGCAAATCTTCTTCTTATCAAGCTCGCTTTATGATGGGCATAAAAACCAAAGCCCTGCTTTTTAGTTCAATACCAGTGAGAGAATCAGATTTAATAGTTGTTTTCTTTACTGAAAAACTAGGCAAAACAAGGGCATTGGCAAAAGGAGCGCTGAGGAGCAAAAAGAGGTTTTTAG
>CAZQJX010000007.1:13465-38400 GCA_964592965.1 uncultured bacterium | reverse complement strand
CACTTCCAGAAAAACAGTGGAGCAGAGCGGGCTATTTTTATGAACATCAAGCACTGCCGGTTCACTAGCCACATCTCCCAGAGCACAAATTCCCAAGTTTAAACATTCTTTTATTGCCTGCTGGGCAACTTTTTTCATTTGCGAGGGGAGCAGTTTTCTTTTTTCTCGGACGATTTGGACTAGCTAAGATGTAAAGCCACGATGAGCAGAAAGCTTGGGAAGGGAACAAAGCTCAATATGGGTATGAGCATTAATCAGGCAGGGAAGGATAAGAGAAAAGTGCTTTTCCCGCGCCTTTGGATAAAGCTTTTTAAGCTCTGCCCTTGAGCCGAGCTGAACAATTCTTTCGTTCTCAACAGCAATTGCTCCATTTCGCACAGCCGGGGTGCTTATGGGCAGAATAACCTCCGCACTGAAAATCTCCATAAATTTAATTCACCGAGCTTACTGAATGCGAGCCACGAGAAATTGACTTGATGCGGTTATTCTCATCAACAAAAACCAGCTTGGGCTCAAACTTTTCCAGCTCGCTATCATCAAGCTGGGCAAAGCTGGCAATGATGATTAAATCGCCGGGCTGAGCCAGGCGGGAAGCAGCTCCGTTAATGCAAATTCTTCCAGAGCCTTCAGGTGCGGGAATGGCATAGGTGGAGAATCTTGCTCCATTGGCAAGGTTCCATACCCAGACCTCTTCAAAAGGAAGGATATCTGCGCTTTTCATCAGCGCCTGGTCAATTTCAATTGAGCCTTCATAATCAAGGTCAGAGTGCGTCACCCAAGCTCGGTGAATTTTGGACTTGAGCATACTCCTTTTCATTTTCTCCCTCCTTGAAAATTTTTACTCAGGCTCCAGCCTGATATTATCAATAAGCCGAGTGTCGCCTATCCAGCAGGCAACCAGAAGCTGACAAGCTCGGTCTATTTTCTTCACTCGCTCAAGCGTGAATGCATCTCTTATCTCAATATATTCAATGCTCGCTTTTGGCTGGGAGCTTAATATCTCAAATACTTTTTCAATTATCTTTCCTGCATCTCGCTCTCCTTGAGCAACCATTTTCTTGGCAAGGAAAAGTGCCTGAGAAATGCTCAGCGCCTGCTTGCGCTCATCAGCAGAAAGATAAGCGTTTCTGCTGGACATTGCCAAGCCGTCCTCTTCACGAACAGTGGGCATAGGAATAATCTCAATAGGAAAATTTAAATCCCTGGTCATTCGCTCAATTACCCTGAGCTGTTGATAGTCCTTTTCTCCGAACACAGCAAAATCAGGCTGAACAATGTTAAACAGCTTACAAACCACAGTGCATACTCCCCGAAAATGTCCAGGACGATAAGCACCGCAAAGCCCTTGACTCAGCTTTTCAACTTCAACATAGGTCTGATACCCTTCAGGATACATCTCGCTGGCAGAGGGATAAAAAACATATTCAACATTGTATGGCTCAAGCTTTTTCAAATCTCCTTCTAGGTCTCTGGGATAGCGGTCAAAATCTTCATTAGGACCAAACTGGGTGGGATTGACAAATATGCTCACCACCACCACATCTGCCAGCTCCCTCGCCTTTTTTACCAGAGAAAGATGCCCTTCGTGAAGATAGCCCATTGTAGGAACAAAGCCTATTTTCTTGCCTTCTTTGCGGAGCGCTCTGGAGATGCTCTGCATCTCTTCAATTTTTTCTATTACCCGCGGAAGGGTCATTTTTTCTTCTCCAAGAAAAAGCTGTGCTCTTCGGTTGGAAATTTTTTATCACGCACCTCTTGGCAAAACTCTTCAACTGCTTTTTTGGTAATTTCATAGAGATTGGCATATTGTTTTACGAATTTAAATTTTCGCCCCGGATAAAGTCCGAGAAGGTCGTGAAGAACCAGCACCTGACCATCGCAATTAATACCCGAGCCAATGCCAATGGTTGGAATGGTTAGCATTTCGGAGATTTCTTTTGCCACTTCTGCGGGAATGCACTCCAACACCACGCTGAAAGCTCCAGCTTCTTCTACAGCACGGGCATCGTCAAGAAGTTTTTTTCGCTGTCTTTCTTCTCTTCCCTGAACTTTGTATCCGCCCATTCGGTGAATTGACTGCGGTGTCAAGCCGATATGCGCCATTACCGGGATATCAATGTTAACAATTGCCTCTATGGTTTTTGCCATATTGGCACCACCTTCCAGTTTAACTGCTTCTGCTCCGCTCTCCTTTATCGCCCTCCCTGCATTTCTCTTTGCCTGCTCCACACTCTCCTGATAGCTCATAAAAGGAAGGTCAAAAACAACCAGAGCACGCTGGCGAGCTCTGCAGACCAGCTTGGTATGATATATCATCTCTTCCATAGTTACGGGTAGGGTGTTATCCAAGCCTTGAACCACTGTGCTTACACTGTCGCCGACGAGAATAATATCTATACCCGCTTCATCAACAATCTTGGCAAAAGGATAATCATAGGCGGTAATCATTGTGATTTTCTCGCCCTGCTCCTTTTTAGCCACCAGCTCAGGAATAGTTATTTTTTTGCTCATAAATCTCTCCTTTCAAATAAAAAGCCTCCCGGACCGCCGGGAGGCTTGTTTTTTCAATCCCTCTTTTTTGGTTAGCTGCCTTTTTAGGTCAGCTACCAAATTTACTTAAAACTTTTTGCTTCCTCCACGGTCTCGGTCCAGGTGTCTGGATCCAAGCTGTAGAAATAAGATAGCAGAAAAATTTTTTTCTGTCAAAATTTTTATACAAAAAATTTGCATCAGAGGTTTAAATTTTTATTTTGGCAAAGATTTTTCCTTGATTTTCTTTTTGCAGGGCTTTTATAATTTTAAAGATGAGTGAAGAAAAACCATCTCGCTGGAGCCAGCTAAAGATTCCTGCCATTAAAATGGCAATTCTGGTTGTGCTGATTGTGGTTTTTATCTTGATAAGCCACTATCCGCCGGTAAGGGAATTAATTAATAAAGCTCGTCAGCATCCAGAACAGATTAAAACTTATATTCAAAATTTAGGTGCGCTCGGTGCTCTTGTTTATGTAGGGATTTTTGGTGTTGGGCTAACTATTAATCTTCCGGGAATAATTTTTATTTTCTTAGCAGGATATTTATATGGGACCTTTTTGGGAGGAATTTTGGCTTTTTCTGGTGCTATGCTTGGTGTGACTTTAAGTTTTGCCATCTCCAGATATTTGGGAAGAGATTTTGTTGCTCTTACTATTCCAGAGGGAATCAGGCGCTGGGAGCCTAAGCTTAAAGAAAAGGGATTTTTTGCTATTATAATTCTTCGGATTTTCCTTTTTCTCAACCCTGCGCTTAATTGGGCAATGGGACTTACTGCTATTAGTTTTAAGAACTACTTTTTAGGAAGTGCTGTTGCGCTCCTACCACTTGTTTATTTTTGGTGCTGGGTGGTTGATGTTCTTCCTGCCAAATATTCCATCGGGGTGCTGGTTGGTGTAGGAGCGCTGTTCGCAGTGATTTCCAGATTGTTTGCAAGGAAAAAGCCCCAGACAGAATCTGTTGCTTCCTGATGGCTTAATCAATCTTTTCAGCTTTGTTTTCAAAAGATAATATTTTGTCAGCTTGAAATTTCTCTTTGAAATTAAAAAAGCCTTTAAAATATTTTCAAACTACCACCTGCTTGATAGGTTTAAACCGGACTGAGCCAGTGAGAAAATTTTTTGATTTTTAAAGCTAGAATCTGGTCAAAATAATCTTTTAGCTGTTGGCTAATAGCTCCTGGAGCGGGAAGTTTGTGATTTTCAATTTGACAGATAGGCCATACTTTACAGGTGGTTGATGAGAAAAATGCTTCATCGCAGGAGAACAGCTCATTGGGCTTAAGCCTTTTTTGCACCACTTTTATTCCCAGGTCAAAAGCGATTTCAAGTATGCTCATTCTTGTTATGCTGGGGAGAATATTATCCAATCTCGGTGTAAAAAGCTTTTTATTTTTAACTATGAAAATGCTTTCAGTTGCTCCTTCAGCAACATAGCCTTTGGTGTCAAGAAGAATGGGTGCGCTAAAGCCCCTTTTTTTTACCTCTAGCTTTGCGAGCATAGGATTAAGATAATTACCGCTCGCTTTAGCAAACACAGGCACAGTGCTGGGATGAAGCTTTCGCCAACTGCTGATTCCTGCACGGGCAAATTTATCCTCACCAAATTTGCTCAAAGAGATGTCTCTTTCAAAATCAAATCCAGCAATGGCGACCGAAAGTTTTTTTTCTGTAGGAGCTACCTCTAGGCTAAACTCGGGAAGGTAGGCGAGAATTTTAATTATCCCGTTTCCGATTTGGTTGGCTTTAACTGTTTCTTTTACTGCCTGAGTAAGCTCAGATTTTGAATAAGGAAGGCGAAGATAAATAGCCCCTGCGCTTCTTTTCAGCCTTTCCAGATGGTCAGAGAGCCTGAAAATTGCCACTCCCTTTTCTGTGCGATGGGTGCTGATTACTTCAAAGATGGCTGAGCCTCTTCCAAAAGAATGGCTTAAAATATGCACTTTTGCTTGGTTAAAATTAACCAGCTCGCCATTAATCCAAATCTTTTTCATTTTTGACCTTTTTCTCACCCCTTCCGTCTCTATCAAATTCTTTATCCACACCGAGTTTGCTTGCCCTATATCTAAAGGAGCGAAAGCTCAAGCCTAGTAGCTGGCTGGCTTTGGTCTTGTTGCCACCGCATCGGATTAGCGCCTCGCGAATAAGCTTGCGTTCAATCTCTTCTAAAGTTTTTTCTAGATTTAGTCCTTCTTCAGGAAGCGCGATTTCAGAGACAAAATCTCCTGCCTGGGGCTTTTTCTGGATTTTTTCCGGCAGAGATTCCGGTAAAATAACATCACCGCTTTCAAGAGAAACTGCCCGCTCAATCACATTCTCAAGCTCTCGGACATTTCCCGGCCAGTTGTAGTTTAAAAGCAGTCTCTCTGCCTCCTCAGAGATTTTTTTTACAGGCTTGCCCAAAAGCCTGCTGTATTTTTCCAGAAAATGCTGGGCAAGAATAGGTATATCTTCTTTTCGCTCCCGAAGTGGCGGAAGGTGAATATGAATGACATTTAGCCGATAGTATAAATCCTCACGAAATCTTCCCTGCTCAACATCCTTTTCTAAATCACGATTGGTAGCAGTAATGATTCTCACATCTACCTGAATTTCATCTTCACCGCCCAGCCTTCTGAAGGTTTTGGTTTCTATCACCCGAAGGAGCTTTGCCTGAAGTGATGCGGGAAGTTCACCGATTTCATCTAGAAGAATGGTTCCACGATGAGCCAGTTCAAACATTCCCCGCTTTGCCTGATACGCACCTGTAAACGCTCCCCGAGTATGTCCAAACAGCTCGCTTTCCAAAAGCGTTTCTGGAATTGATGCGCAGTTAACCACCAAAAAAGGCTGGTTTTTGCGGGGAGAATTGTAATGAATGGCTTTGGCAACCAGCTCCTTGCCTGTTCCGCTTTCTCCAGAAATAAGAATATTGCTTGATGTGGGAGCCACCTGCCGAATAAGCTCATAAATTTTGCGCATAGGCTCGCTAACACCTACCAGCTGGTCAAATCCGTATTTGGTCTTTAGCTCCCTTCGCAGGCGAATGTTTTCTTCTACCAGCCGTGCCTTTTCCAGTGCCTTGTTAATGACCAGTTGAATCTCATCAATTTTAAACGGCTTGGTGATGTAGTCATAGGCGCCCAGCTTCATTGCTTCTACTGCACTTTCTGGTGAGCCAAAAGCGGTAATCATAATTACAGGAGCATCGGGATTGATTTCTTTGCTTTTTCTCAGAACATCCATTCCGCTTATTTTTGGTAATTTAAGGTCGCAGATAACAAGGTCAAACCTATTATTTTCCAGTTTTTTCAGCGCTTCTTCGCCAGAGCTAGATGTATCCACAAGGTATCCCATCTTCTCCAACATTATCTGGAGAAATTCTCTCATTCCAGCTTCGTCATCAACTACCAGAATTTTCTCCTTCAATTTTCCGCCTCCCTGACTTTTTGGGGATGCTCAGGTAGCCAGATGTAAAACTTCGTCCCTCTGCCCAGCTCGCTGTTTACCTGAATTTCTCCTCCCAGCTCTTGGACTATTCTCCAGACCGTGCTGAGTCCGAGACCGCTGCCGTGCTCTTTGGTGGTGAAAAATGGGTCAAAAATTTTAGAAAGATGCTCCTTAGCAATACCGCAGCCACTGTCCGCAACTTCAAACCAAACAGCTCTTTGAGAATCTTTTATGCCTTTTCCTGCGGAAATTTTTAACTCACCTTTTCCGTCCATTGCTTCAATGGCATTGTTGACCAGATTCCAGAAAATTTGCTCAATCAGTCTCGGGTCTGAATAAACAATTATATCTTTTTCTAGGCTTAAAGCCAATTTTATTTGAGGATGATTGAGCATAGCCATGCGGGCAAGGTCTGTAAAAAGTGCATCCAGCTTTATCTCTTCAATACTTTTAGGAGTGGGACGGGCATATAGGAGAAAGTCAGTGATGAGCTTGTTTAGCCTTTCTGCCTCTTGAAGAACAATGTCCATAAGCTTAGCTTGAGAGCTTTCTAGTGTCAGCTCCTTTTTTAAAAGCTGAACCGACCCACTGATAGCAGCAAGAGGGTTTCTTATCTCATGAGCAATTCCTGCTGCCAGCTGTCCAACCACTGCCAAACGGTCAGCCACTCTCAGCTTCTGATGCATCTGCTCAAGTTGAGTAATGTCGTTAATGACCACCAGCTTGCCTAGATAATCACCGTTCGGGGTTTTTAACCTGTGCCAGGAGCAGTCCAAAATCAGCTCCTTGTTTGAAGAAGTTTGATGAATGATTCGCATTGATTTCGCTTCTTCTATCTCTTTTAGCTTTTCTATTTGCTCGCCGAAAATCTCGTTTAAGGTTTTTCCCAGAATTTCGCTTTTGTTTTTTTCAAGAAGTTTCTCGGCAACAGGGTTGATAAAAACCACCTTTTCCAAAGGGTTGAGAATGACCAGACCAGAATTAATGGAATGAACAATGGCTTCATTAAGTGCTTCCAGCTTTGTTAGGTCAATTCTTGCTTCGTCCAGCTCCTTGTGGGTTCGCCGGATTTGCTCTGCTAGAAAAGTAGATAAAACCGCAGAGGCAAAGAAGGCAAACAAATAATAAAAATATCTTTGCAAAAGTTCAACCGCTTCCGGCACTTCATCCGGCGTAAAATAACCGGGAAGAAAATGATATTTAACCCCAAATACCAAAACCCCGTATAAAACAGCAGATAAAGTAGCAGAGAAAAAAGCTCCATTTCTAAAAAGCAATATGCTGGCAATGATTATGGCAAGAACATATAAAAGAGCAAAAAAGCTCTCCCAAAGACCGGTCAAGTAGATAAGACCGCTGGCAAAAATTACTTCCCAAAAAGCCTGAAGATAGCCGTGCAAAATTGGACGACGAATTCTTTTAATCAAAAGAAGGGAAATTAGGGTGAGAAAATATGAAAATCCTACCAGAAAATAAAGAGCAATAAGATTGGGAATAAAAAAAGCTCGCTCCTCGTGAAGATGGAATCCAACAACAGACAATAAGATGATACTAACGATAACTATACGGAAAAATAGGCTCCACTTGAGCCTGTTAAGATATTCTATATTTGGCTCGCGGTTTGCAACTGCCATTCATTAAATTTTATCCGCCAGCAACCACGCTTGCCAGCGAGAAGATAGGCAGATACATTGAAATAACAATTCCACCGGCAACCACAGCAAGGAAAATCATAATTGCTGGCTCCAAAAGGCTGGTGAGAGTGGCGACTGCTTCATCTACCTCCTGCTCATAAAAATCAGCTATTTTTTGGAGCATAGCATCCAGCGCCCCTGTTTGCTCACCTACTCCAATCATCTGCACCACCATAGCTGGAAAAACCTTGCTTTCACGAAGAGGCTCGGAGAGGGTTTTTCCCTCGCTGATTGCCTGTTTGACCTTTTTAAGCTCACCTTCAACAACTTTGTTGCCAGAGATGCGTGCAACTATATCCAGCCCGTCCATAATTGGCACACCGCTGGATATCAGGGTGCCGAGAATACGGGTAAAGCTAGCAACCGCACTTTTTCTGATAACATCTCCAAGAACAGGAAGAGCAAGGTAAATCTTATGCAAGATAAGCTGGGTTTGAGGTCTGCGGTTCATTATGGTAATTATGCCGAAAATCCCGCCAAAAAACCCAAGGATATATGCCCAGCCAAACTGCTTTGCCATCCAATTGCTCATCTTAACCACATATTGGGTAAGCTTGGGCAGTTCCGCACCCATATCGTGGAAGAGTTCCGCAAATCTCGGAATAACAAACACCATTAAAATTGCCACCACTAAAATAGCAACGATAATGGTAATCACCGGATATATCATTGCGCCCTTAATCTGGCGCTTGAGTGCCTCGCTTTTTTCAATAGTGGTTGCAAGACGGTTGAGAACCGTGTCTAGAATACCGCCTGCCTCCCCGGCAGCTACCATATTGACATACAACTCGCTGAATACCTTTGGATGCTTTTTTAAAGCATCCGCTAAACTGCTACCAGCTTCAACACTTTCCTTAACAGAATTGAGAATCTTACGAAAAGCAGGATTGGGAGACTCTCTGCCGAGAATATCAAGACACTGCACGAGCGGAAGACCAGCATCAATCATTGTTGCGAACTGTCTTGTAAAGACGACAAGGTCTTTTTCAGTCACGCCAGTTCCAATGGTAATAGACATACTCCAGTCAATGCCTTTTTTCTCCTTAATCTTTTCTGGAAAGGGCGTTATGTTCTGGCGACGGAGCTGAGCCATTACCGCTTCAACATTGGGCGCTTCCATCGTCCCCTTCATAATCTTTCCGCTGGAGGTTCTTCCTTCCCAGACGAATTTAGGCATTTTCCCCTCCTTCCGCTAAAGTATCCTTTATGCCCTTTGTCTTGGACCCGCTGGCTTCATTGGTCTTCTGCCTCCATGCTCAATAAGCATTTTGAGCTCCTCTGGGTCAGAGCTGAATCCAAGAGCATCTTCATAAGTGATAAGACGGCGCAGGTAAAGATTAGCCAGCGACTGGTTCATTGTTTGCATTCCATGCGCTTCTTGTCCTACTTGCATCACTGAATAAATCTGATGGATTTTATCTTCACGAATAAGGTTGCGGATAGCTGCGTTGGGTATCATTATCTCCATAGCTAAGACCCGCCCGCTTCCGCTCGCCTTGGGGATAAGAGCCTGACAAAGCACTCCTTGCAGAACAAAGCTGAGTTGAGCGCGAACCTGTGGCTGTTGATAGCTAGGAAACACATCTATAATACGGTTAATGGTCTCAACCGCAGAGTTGGTATGCAGAGTGGCAAAAACCAAGTGCCCTGTTTCTGATATAGTAAGTGCTGCCTCTATTGTTTCAAGGTCTCGCATCTCTCCTATCATCACCACATCCGGGTCCTGACGAAGAACATATTTAAGCGCGGTTTTAAAGCTTTTGGTATCTGCTTCAACCTCTCTCTGGTTAACTATGCAGTTTTTATGCTGATGTAGATACTCAATTGGGTCTTCTATGGTGATGATATGAAGGTGCTTTTCCGAATTAATTTTATCTATCATTGCAGCGAGAGTGGTGCTTTTGCCACTGCCTGTTGGTCCTGTGACCAGCACCAATCCACGGGGCTTGTCGCAAAGAGTTTGCACAACTGGCGGAATGCCCAACTCATCAAATCCCCTTATCCTGAAAGGAATGGCACGAAAAGCTCCAGCTACCGCTCCCCGTTGCATAAAGATATTGGCACGAAATCTGCTCAATCCTTTCACGCCAAAGCTGAGGTCAAGCTCATTATTTTCTTCAAATTTCTGCTTCTGCGAATCAGTGAGAATGGAATAGCAGAGCTGTTTGGTCTCCGGAGCAGTCAAAGGCGGACTTTTGAGCGGAACCAGCCTTCCATCTATCCGAAGCTGAGGAGGTGAACCGGTAGTGATGTGAAGGTCAGTAGCTCCTTTTTCTATCATTACTTTAAGTAGCTGATGCAAGTTCGGCATATTTATCCCTCCTTAAAGCAGACTTTATTAAAAGTCTGCTGCGGTTACTCTTACCACCTCTTCTGGGGTTGTTATTCCCTGACGGATTTTATCAAGACCGCTCATTCGCATTGTTTTCATACCCAGCCTGATTGCCTCTCGCTTAAGCTCAGCTGCGCTGGCACCGTTAAGAATCATATCTTTAAGCTCCTCATAAAGCATCATCACCTCATAAACCGCAATTCTTCCCTTATAGCCGGTGTTGTTGCAGTTATAACAACCCCTGCCTTTATAAACCACAGTGTCTTTTGCCAGCTCTGGGTCCATACCCATATCAATGAGCACCTGCGGGTTGATATCAACAGGCTCCTTGCATTCTGGACAGATTTTCCTTACCAGTCGCTGAGCCAGAATCAGGTTAACCGAGCTTGCCACCAAGAACGGCTCAACGCCCATATTGAGCAATCGGTTAACAGTGCTGGGAGCATCATTAGTGTGAAGGGTGGATAAAACCAAGTGCCCAGTAAGAGCAGCTTTAACCGCAATCTCTGCGGTCTCAAAATCACGAATCTCTCCCACCAGAATAATATCCGGGTCTTGACGCAAAAATGAGCGGAGTGCAGCTGCAAAGTTTAGCCCAATCTCTTCGTGCATCTGCACCTGATTGATTCCCATAAGGTTGTATTCAACAGGGTCTTCCGCGGTGCAGATATTCACCTCAGGCTTGTTCAACTCACTAAGCGCAGAATAAAGCGTGGTGGTCTTTCCGCTCCCTGTCGGTCCGGTAACTAAAACCATTCCATAAGGTCTGCTGATTGCCTCTTTAAAAAGCTTGAGCTGTTCCTCATCAAAGCCGAGCTTGGTCATATCCAGCTGGAGATTAGATTTATCTAAAAGTCGGAGAACAACTTTTTCTCCAAAAAGGGTGGGAATGACCGAGACACGATAGTCCATTTCCCGGTCTTTTCCCAACTTAATTTTAATTCTTCCATCTTGGGGAAGCCTTCGCTCGGCAATGTCCATACCGCTCATAATTTTGATTCTGCTGATGATAGCATTTTTCATTTTCATCGGCGGTTTGAGCACTTCGTAAAGAACACCATCAATGCGGTATCTTACTCGGAAGGTTTTTTCATAAGGTTCAATGTGTATATCGCTAGCGTTCTTTTTAATAGCATCAGTGAGAATGAGGTTGACCAGCTTAATAACAGGTGCTTCCTCACTTGCCTTTTCAAGGTCAGCAATATTAACCTCTTCCTCTTCCTCGCTCAGCTCAATATCTATATTTTCAAGGTCGCCGAGAACTTCTTCAAGGTTTTCGCCCTGCTCATAGTATTTGTCTATTGCCTCTTTGATGGCGTTTTCTGGTGCAACAACCACCTCAACATTGTAGCCAGTTAAAAACTTTATATCATCTTGAGCAAATATATTGCTCGGGTCCGCCATTGCCACAATGAGCGTGTTGCCCGAGCGGTTAATAGGAATTGCCATATGCTTTCTTGCCACCTCTTCTGGAATGAGCTTGATTACTTCCGGGTCTATGTCAAACTCCTTGAGGTTTACCGCTGGAACTCCATACTGCTTGCTTAAAAATTCAGTGAGCTGTTCCTCTTTAATAAACCCAAGCTTACAAAGATTGGCTCCAAGCCTGCCACCACTTCGTTTCTGCTCTTCCAGAGCCTTTTGAAGCTGAGCAGGCGTGATTAAATTCTCTCTTACTAAAAGCTCGCCAAGTTTTTCAGCCATTCTTTTTCCTCGGGAATTATTTTTCTTAAAATTATGTTAAGCCAAGCAAAATTGCTTGTCAAGGCAATTTTCCCCCATCTCTTTTGAAAATCCAAGCTTTTCAATATATTTGACGCAGTTAGTAGCTTGCCAGATTCAAAACTAAAAGCTTTGATTTTATTTTCGGAAAATTTTTAAATTTATTGATTTTCATCCAGCTTGTCTAAAAGCTCATCTATTTCCGCATCTTCCTCTGATTTTTCTTCTTTTTCGGAAGGAGCAGGAGTGGGAGATGGCTGAGCAGGTGGAGCAAGCTCCTCTGTTTCTTCTCCTTTAGCCTCGCTTAAACCCGCTTCGCTCATTGCCCGCTCCAGCTCCGCCTCAGTAGATTCATCTTGGGCAAATCCTTCCAGCTCCCTCTCCTCAATAAATTCCTCTTCCTTTTCTGCTTGCTCTCTCTGCTCTGCTTTGGCTCTTTTTATAGTTAGACCAAGGTCTGTGGCAATAATTTTTACCAAATTGGCATCCACCGCTTTTTTCTTAAGAAGGTACCCTTCAAAAAGGCAATTATCGCAGATGGTATTAATTAGCCGGGGAATGCCTCGGGAATATTGATGGATTAAATCTATAGCGTCTTTGGTAAAAAGTTGGGTTTTGGCTCCTGCCATTCGCAGGCGGTGGTTTATGTATCCCTCAGTTGAGTCCCGATTAAAACTCTCCAGCCTGCACTTGACCGCAACCCTTTGCGCAAGGGGCTCGTCCAGATGAAGATGCTCCTCCAGCTCAGGAAGTCCAAAAAAGATAAAAGTTATTAGCTTGCCATCCATCTCCAGATTTAATAGTCCACGAAACTCCTCCATAATCTCTTTGCTACGGAGCATCTGCGCCTCATCTACTAAAACCACCGCCTTTTTCCCACGCTCATTGAGCTCAATCAAACGGTTATAAAGCTGATTTAAAAGCTTGAGCTTTTCTGGCGGCGGATTTTCTATGCCCAGCTGGCGGGCAATGCGGTTTAGGAGCCAGTCAGCAGTAATCTGAGAGTGGATAATGACCAAAAGCGCGGATTCATACTCTTCTTCTGGAAGATTATCAAGCATTCTTCTGGCTAAAATGGTTTTTCCTGTGCCTATTTCTCCCAAAAGCACAGCCAGCCCCTTCATTGTATCCGCAACATACATCAGCCTCAGCATAGCCCGTGCATGCTGGGGACTGTTGTAGAAAAATTTTAAGTTAGGTGCCTGACCAAAAGGTTCCTCTTCCAAACCGTAAAATTCTAGATAGTCCATCTCCTGCCCCCGCTACTAGACATAGCCGATTTTTTTGCCTTTTTTCTTCTTTTCTCCTTTTTCCTCAGATTGAGCTTCCTGAGCCTGCTCAGCTTCTGGCTCCTCAAGCGCTGCGCTCTCCCAGCTAACTTCCTCTCTACTCGGTGCGCTCGGCATCTCCTTAGGTGCTCCACTTATTCGGGCACGAAGCTCATTAACTTTATCCTCAACATCTCTGAAGTTCGGGTCAATGTTCTGGCATTTTTCAAACATTTTGAGCGCCCGCTGGGTATCTCCCAATCCCATCCAAGCCTGACCAAGTTCATAGAAAAATGCAGATTTTTCTTTATCTGATATCTCAGATGCGGTTAATCCTTTTTCGTATTCTTCAATTGCCTGCTCATATTTCCCACGCTCATAATGACAGAGACCAATCATAAGATAGCAATCCGCGGGTCTAAATCCAGCTTTAAGTGCGGTTTTAAACTCTTGAATGGCATCATTATAAAGCCCCATTTCTTTGTATGCAATACCCAAATCATAATGAGTAGCTCCATCTTCTTCACTTACCACCTTGCTGACGCCTTCTTTAAATTCTTTGAACATATCTTCAAAGCTGTATTTTTCACTGGTGCTTAATCCTTCAACCTCAGGGGCAGGGCCAAGGTCTTCTTTTTCCAGCTCTGCTGCTAAATCAAACACTCCCTCTTCTTCAGCAGAGAAGAAATCCTCTGCTGGCGGAGGTGGTGTCTGAGTGGGCACTTCTTCTGGCGCCTTTTCAAAACTAGGCTTTGCTGGCTTTTCTTCTAAGATTGTCTGTTGTGCCGATGGTGCTGGCGGTTCCTGCTCCGCAGGTCTCTCCGCTTCTGCTTCCAGCACCACTGGTGGCGCCTCTGGCGCAGATGGCACCTCTTCTGCTTCTAAAACAGGTGCGGGCTCTGCTTCTTCAACTGCTTCCTGTGCGCCTATTTCCTCCTGCTCAACCGCTGGTATTTCTTCAGCCTGCTCACTGGGAGCAGGTATTTCTTCTTCAACTACAGGTTCTTCTTCTATTTCAGGCGGGGCTACTTCTTCCACTGCTTCTGGTGCCACCTGTTCCTCAACTATCTCTTCTGCTTCAGGAGCTGGCTGTTCAGCCTGCGCCTGTTGCGCTGGAATTTCCTCTTCCAGCTCTGCCTCTTCTACTGCCTCTGGTGCTTGGCTAGGTATTGCTTCTTCTGCCTCACTAGGAGCTTCCACTACCACTTCCTCTTCAATCACTTCAGGCATCTCCTCTACTTCTACTGGCACCTCTTGTTCAATTTCTGCAGGAATTTCTTCTACAACTGCAGGTGCTTCTTCTGCTATTTCTTCCTCGCCAGCACGAGCCCGCTCTGGCGAAGGAGCAGGAGCTGGTATAGCTTCTTCTGGCTTTGCTTCTGCCTTTTTCTTCTCAATTATTTCTTCCAGCTCTTTAACCCGCTTGAGTGCTTGTTTATTAGTAGGGTCTTTTTGAAGAATTTCAAGATATACCCTGAGAGCCTCTTCTTCCAGTCCTTGATGGACAAAAAATTCTGCTTCTTCTATCTCCTCGCTGAAATCTTGGGGCTGGGCAGGTCTGCCACTAATGACCACTTCTTCAACAACCTCTTCTTCAGGTGCCTTAGCTTCCTGAGGTGCTTCAGCCTCGCTGGGAGCTTCTTCTTCAATCACCTCTGGGAATTCCTCTTCCTCAATCACAGCTGGAGCGGTCTCTGGCTGGGCTTCTTCAATAACCTCAGGCTCCTCAGCAATGACCTCTGGCTCTTCAGCAATAACTTCCGGTTCCTCAGCTATAATTTCAGGCTCTTCTGCTACTACTTCAACCTCTGGCTCTTTTGGCTTTTTAAGACCTTCCTCTGCCTCCACCAGCCAGCTGGTAGCATCTTTATCATCAGGGATGAGTTTAAGGATTTCTTCAGCACTTTCTTTTAATGCCTGCCAGTCGTTTTTCTTCTTGGCAATACTGGCGATTTGTCTTAAAACATCAATAGCACCTTTTTGATTTTTCTTTTCCAGCTCAATGTTTTTAAGCCGTTTAAGCGCCTCAATATTTTCCGGGTCAACTTTTAGAACGATTTTTACATGGGTAAGTGCCTTATCTCTCAGTCCATACTTTAAATAAACATCTGCTTCGGTGAGGTGTTCTTGAATTTGCTCAGGAGATAGGTGCTCAGGAGCTTCTTCCTCAGGCTCAGCCGGAGCAGTAATAACCGCTTCTTCCTCTTCCACTGCCTCGTCCAGCTCCTCAATCCCAGCTTCTGCCTCTTCCTCAAGCACCTCTGGCACCTCTTCTTCCAGCTCCACTACCTCTTCTTCAGGCTCTGGCTCGGACGCAGGAGCGGTTGCACCAACTGCTTTTTTTGCCAGCGGGTCGTTCGGGTCAAGCTCAAGCACCCGCTGAAGCGCCTCTCTTGCTCTTTGCCTTAACCCTTGCGATTGATATGCTTTGGCAAGCTCCTTAAAGCGAACGATTGCTTCTTCTTTTCGTTCTAGCTTAACGCACACCTGAGCCAGCTGACTAAGTGCCTTAACATCATCAGGAGCCTTCTGGTAAATACGGGTGAGAACCGCATAAGCACGGTCATAGACCTTTCTTCGGATATATATCTCAGCTAATTCCTTTAAATTCTCCAGATTATCTGGGTCTGCCTTGGCAAGTCTTTCCATTAAGCGGACATATTCCTCAAAGCGGTTCTGCTCCTTTAGCTCCTCTAAGGCTCGTTTGAATACATCATAACCTTCTTTTTTAAGACCGTTTTTGTAATAAAGCTCTGCCAGTTTGGTAAGAACCCCGACATTGCGGGGGTCAAGCTCAGCCATCTTGCGGTAGATATCCAGCGCTTCTTTCAACCTGCCATCATTTTCATAAAAACCAGCAACCTTTTGGTATAAATTCATTGCTTCGCCGACCATTCCCATTCTCTGGTAAAGGTCGGCTGTGCTTAAAATCACATCTTCTCTGTCTGGCTCAAGTTCAAGGATATGCTTATAAATAGCAATAGCTTTTGAATAAAACCCTGTCTTAACATAATGCTTCGCAGCCTCCTGATAATGTTTTACAGCTTCGTCCTTCTTCTTGATTTTTAAATATAAATCGCCAAGACGCTGATGAGCCTTTACATCTTTTTTGTCTATTTCTAGGACTTTAAGATACTCTCGGATTGCCTTCTGAATCTGACCACGCTGGGCAAGCCGTTGCGCAGAATTGATTAGTTTATCTTTGTCCTTAGCCATTTATTTGTTAGAAGCCCCCGAGACCCTTTGCTCTTTTATTAATGTAATTTTTCCTTTGGTGGACAACCTTCTGCCATCTCCCTCATTTTTTTCATCAATCTGTCCAGAGCCTCTATGGCTTTTTCACGAAGGTCATATTTGGCATAAATATAGATTTCTATAAGTTCCTCTTCAAATTCCTTTGGGATAAAAGGCTTTTTTAGCTCATCCATAAGAGCGCTCTCTTAGTTCCAGTCCTTTAAAAATCCCCCATCTCCCAAAAATAAAATAAGACTATTACTATATTACTATTTTAGAAAATCCGTTAACATAGTCAAGCCTTTCAGTGTTTAAGATTCTGAAGCTGGATTTCAAGATTCAAAAATTAACTCTTTCCTTGACAGACCCGCCTGTTATTAATTAAGCTAATTAAAGATGTATAAAAACCGAGCAGAGCTGGTTCTCGCCTCATCCTCTCCAAGGCGAAGAGAGCTTCTCAGCCGAATGGGGATAAAATTCAGTGTAATGCCCAGCAATATAGAAGAGGACGATGTTCTGAGCTGTCAGGAGAATGAGCCAAAGATTTATGTTCAAAATTGTGCCCGTGCTAAAGTAGAAAAGGTGGTGGAGCTTATCAGTGAGGAGAGGGATTTTTGGTTTCTGGGTGTGGATACGGTTGTGGTGATTGATAATCTTATTCTTGGCAAGCCCAAAGATAAAAAGCAGGCACGGGAGTTTATTCAGAGGCTTTCTGGAAGATGGCATCGTGTTTTGAGTGGGTATCATATTTTTCATCGCTTGGGTGGAGAGAGGCTGAGCAACTTGGTGGAAAGCAGGGTGCTTATTAAGAAACTGACTTCTGAAGAAATAGAGGCTTATATTTCCACCTCTGAGCCTTATGACAAAGCAGGTGGATATGCAGCGCAGGGAATAGGTGCAGGGCTTATTCAGGCAATAGAAGGCTCTTACACGAATGTGGTGGGATTGCCTCTTACCGAGGTGGTCAATGACCTTCTTCGCTTGGGGGTTATTGTGCCCAGTCAGGAGTGAGTATGGAGCAGGAAGAGCTTAAAAGAAATCTTGAGCGAGTAAGAGAACGCATAGAAAAAGCCTGCGAAAGGGCAGGTAGAGGCGCAGATGAGGTTAAGCTGGTGGCAGTAAGTAAGACCAAGCCTGCCCAGCTCATTCAAATGGCACTCCAGCTCGGTCAGTATGATTTTGGCGAGAACTATGCTCAGGAGCTCAGGGACAAGGCGCAGATTATTCAAGACCCGAAAATCCGCTGGCATTTTATCGGCACCTTGCAGAGAAACAAAGTAAAGTATCTGGTGGGTAGGGTGGTTTTAATTCATTCAGTAGATTCTCCTTCTCTTATAGATGAGATAGAGAAGCGAGCAGGAAAGGCGGGCATAAAAATGCCTATACTTATTGAGGTGAAGCTCAGCCCAGAGGAGACCAAAGCCGGAACAAGCCCTGATGAGCTTATCAGCCTTGCTCAATATGCTTTGGAAAAAGAGCACATTGAACTTAAGGGTCTTATGACTATGCCACCATATTTCCCAGACCCTGAGCAGGCAAGACCTTATTACATTCAGCTTCGCAAGCTAAAAGAAAAGCTGGAAAAAGAGCTAGGAAAGACCCTACCCGAGCTCAGTATGGGAATGAGCAATGATTTTGAAGTAGCAATAGAAGAAGGAGCAACCATTATTCGGGTGGGAACAGCTATATTTGGAGCGAGGGAGAAATGCCAGGTTTCAGCGTTAGGATAGGGATTATTGGCGCTGGCAAAATGGGAGAGGCGCTTGTGCGGGGGCTATTGCGTGCGGGTGCCCGTGCGGATATGATTCTCGTAGCTGATAAGCTTTCTTCCAGAAAAACCTTGATGATGGATGAGTATCAGGTAAGAGCGGTTAAGGATAATCGTGAGCTGATTAAAGAAGCAGAGGTGGTGGTTTTAGCGATAAAGCCACAAAATATGGCTGAGGTGCTTCAGGAAATTGCTGAAGATATACGCAAGAAAAAACCGCTGGTTATATCAATTGCTGCTGGCATCAGCATTGGATTTATTCGTGAATGGGTAGGAGATGAGGTCAAGTTGGTTCGGGTAATGCCCAACACTCCTGCTTTAATTGGGGAAGGCATAAGCGCTTTTTATTCAGATTCTCCGCTTGCAGAATCAGAGCGGGAGCAGGTGCAAAAGGTATTAAGTGCACTCGGGCAGGTGGTGGAGATAGAAAAAGAGGAGCTTTTGGATGCGGTTACTGGTCTCAGCGGGAGCGGTCCTGCTTATATTTTTGTTCTTATTGAGGCGCTGGCAGATGCGGGCGTAAAAATGGGTTTGGCAAGGGAGCTTGCTCTTCAGCTTTCTGCCAAGACAGTGGTAGGAGCGGGAAAACTGGTGCTTGAGACCAATCGCCATCCAGCGGAGCTGAAAGATATGGTCACAAGCCCTGCAGGAACTACTATTTATGGATTAAGTGTGCTTGAGGAAGGTGGACTGCGCGGGCTGGTAATCAAAGCGGTTGAGAGGGCAACCCTGCGGAGCAGGGAGCTGGCAGAAGAGGCAAAGGCGAAAAAGGAGAGGAAAAAATGAAGCTCACCCCGCTAGAGATTTCTGCTAAACGATTTAAAAAAAGGCTTCGTGGATTTGACCCGGCAGAGGTAATAGCTTTTCTGGAAGTTGTTGCCAGCGAGATGGAAGACCTGATACGGGAAAACCGCTATTTAGAAGAGGAGCTTACCCGCAAGACTCAGGAGCTGGCTGAATATAAATCCCGTGAGCAGACTTTAAAAGACACGCTCATTATGGCGCAGAAAATGGCGCAGGATATGAAGAACAATATGGTCAAAGAGGCGCAGGTGGTATTAAGCGAGGCGGAGCTTGAGGCAGAGAAGATAATCAGGCAGGCACAGGAACGAGCAATTGAGCTGGAAGAAGAATTAAGGGAGCTGAAAAACCAGCGCACCAGACTTATTGAGGAACTTCGCTCCATTTTAAACACCCATCTTAAAATGCTTCAGGCTGTGGAAGAATCTGCACGGAAAAAAGATGAGGAAGATTCCAAGCTCACCCGCATCTCTCCCCGGGCAAGAACTAAAGAATGAGCGCTCGCTCCGAGTTTTTCAAAATAACTGAAGATGGGGTTTTGCTTTTTGTTCAGGTAAGCGCAGGAGCAAAACGCTCTGAATTTGCAGGCATAAGCGAAGATGGATTTTTGCGGATAAAAATCTCAGCGCCAGCTGAGCGGGGAAAAGCAAACAAGGAGCTTATTAATTTCCTCTCCAAAGCCCTTGGCATAAGAAAAAGCGAGCTTGAGATTATCTCTGGTGAATTTTCCAGAAAAAAACAAATCATCATTAAAACAAATTGCCCTGAGAAACTAATTGATAAAATTCTCCAAACTGCGAGCAAGCTTGCTTAAAAATGTTGCTAATTAGCATTTATTTATGCTATAAAACCTAAAAGGAAGAATCTCTAAGGAGGGGCGATGCAGGTTTCTCGGATTTATCGGTATTTTGCCTATAGTTTGGCTTTTCTTGTTGTGTGCCTGCTAGTTTTGGGCTTGGGATTTTTCTGGCTTTTGATTAAAAAGCCTATGCCACAGGTTCGGGGAGAGATTTATTTTGATGGCTTGAGCGCGCCTGTAAAAATCCTTCGTGATGATTGGGGCGTGCCTCACATCTTTGCAGAAAATGAAAAAGACCTGTTTTTTGCCAGCGGATTTGTTCAGGCGCAGGATAGACTCTTTCAGATGGACCTTTTGCGAAGGGTATGTGAGGGCAGGCTGGCGGAAATCTTTGGAGATATACCAGAGGTGATTGACCAAGATAAATTTGCCCGCACTATTGGCTTTTATCGGTTGGCTCAGGCGCGATGGGATACGCTCAGCCAAGAGAGCAAAGATGTTCTTTCTGCTTTTGCCCGCGGGGTCAATGCCTTTCTGGAAAGGCGCGGAGATAACCTTCCTATAGAATTCAAAATGCTCGGCTATAAGCCAAAGCCCTGGACTGCGATTGATTCCCTTGCCATAGGCATTTACATTGGCTGGGGATTGAGCTTAAACTGGGAAGTTGAACTTATCCGCTACCAGCTTGCCCAGGAGCGCGGATTGGAAAAGGCTTTTGAGATTTTCCCGCGCGATTCTGAAACCAAGCCCTACATCATTCAGCCGGGAGAATTTAAGCTCCCCAAAAGTGAATCAGAGCAAGAAAAAACTAACGAGAAAAGGCAAAGTAGATGGCAAAAATTCCAATGGGCAAAAGCCAGCATTTTTGGCGGTAAGAGAGCTTTTGAAGAGCGGGAGTGGCTTAAAGTCAAAATTGATGCAAAAAAGGCTTATGATTTTTTGCGCACTGCTCGGATGTTCAAGAAATGGGTTTTTGGAGATGAGGGAGCGATTTTTGCCAGCAACAGCTGGGTGGTGGCAGGCATGCGCACAGAGAGCGGAAAGCCCATTCTCTGCAACGACCCTCATCTTGAGCTAACCCTGCCGAGCGTCTGGTATGAAATTCATCTTAAAAGTCCAGAGTATGAGGCAATTGGTGCGCTCTTTCCTGGGGTGCCTATAGTTGTGCTCGGTCATACCCGCAAGATTGCTTGGAGCGCAACCACCACCTGCGCAGATATGGACGATTTATTTATTCTCAAGCTCAACCCGCAAAATCCAAACCAGTATCTTTACAAGGGGAAATGGGTGGATTTTGAACTGGTAAAGGAGCCAATCAAGGTAAAGACCGGTAGCGGTTTTAAAACCATTGACTATAAGGTGCGGATTAGCAGGTTTGGTCCTGTGGTCAGTGATGCCAAGAAAATTGTTCTTGGAGATGACAAGGCAATTGCCCTTTGCTGGACTGGCTTTGAGCCGAGGGATTTAATTCGCTCGCTTTTAGATGTTGCCCGCTCGCAAAATTGGGAAGAATTCAGAACATCCATTTTTGAAATGGGCACACCCATTCAGAACTGGAGCTATGCGGATATAAACGGAAACATCGGCTATATCTCTGCTGGACTTTATCCCATTCGCACAGGCAAGGGCTGGCTGGGAGATTTTCCAGCTCCTGCGGAAAGCGGAGAATTTAATTGGATTGGTTATTTAAACATAGACCAAGTGCCTCAGGTTCATAATCCTTCACGCGGTTATATCATCACTGCAAACAATGAGGTTTTGCCCAGAGATGAATTTCCCTGGATAATCACCTTTAAGTTCTGCCCGCCCTATCGTGCGGAGCGCATCAAAGACCTGCTTTTAGCCAAAAACAAGCTGAGCATAAAAGATATGATGAAAATCCAGTATGATTATTACAGCAAGCAGGCGGAACTTCTTTGCCCCATTCTCATCAAGGCGGTTGAAAAATATGCTCCAAAAGACCGTCAAATTGAGCTCGCCCTCAGGCACCTGAAAAACTGGAATTACTACCTTGACCCGAAAAGCCCTGCTCCAACCATTTTCTTCTGGACATACTGGCGGGCTTTTCAGCTTACATATCAGGACGAGATGAGCCCGGAAATTTATAAACAATTTGCTAGCAACCAATTTGCCTTTAACGGCTTTGACCGAATATGGATAAAAGACAGCGAGCTTTTTGATATTCGCACCAGCGCTGAAAAAGAAAATCGTGATACTATTTTGCTTCTTGCCCTTCGGCGGGCAATTAAAGATTTAAGCGAGCGCTTTGGTGTGAGGATGAGCCAGTGGCAGTGGGGAAGGGTTCATACCTTAAAGCTCACCCATCCTCTTGGCTCAGCTCCACCTCTTGCCCGCTGGTTTGATGTTTTCAAAATCAATCAGGGTCCTTTTCCTGTTGTTGGTGGCTGGAACACGGTGAATAACAGCTTTTATTCCTACGAGCACGATGTATTTAAATGCTTTCTCGGACCTTCTCTTCGGCACATTGTTGATTTTGGCAAGCTAGATGAGGCAAAGTTTGTCATCACTGGCGGAGAAAGCGGACAGCCCTGGAATAAGCACTATTCAGACCAAACTCCGCTCTGGCTCGCTGGAGAATATCACCCTATGTGGATGAATGAAAAGGACATAAAAGCGCACCTTGATGGAGAGCTGATTTTAAAACCCAAAAAGCCGTAAAAGCAGACAAGAAAGCAGAAATACACCCATTGAAAGGAGGGGGGAGAAATGAGTAAGGCGTTAAGCAAGATGGTATGGGGGATTGTCTTTCTGCTTTTAAGCACAACTTCTTATGCCTTATACTCGCCCACGCAGGGAGAGCTTCCTGAATTTCGGGAGGTTCTTCCTAAATCAATAGTCAAATATTTAAGCCACTGCGATGCCCAGCTGGCAAAAAAGGCAATTGCCAGCGTAGGTGAAGATAAAATTCAGCTTATTGCCAACTACATTGGTGATGAGGGCTGGAAATATGTGATGGAGCATATAAAGCCTGAGCTTAAACCCATTTTGGAAAAATATAAACCTGCTTCTGGCATAGATTTTAAGAAGCTTGAAGCAGAGCTTAAAAAGGTGTATCCGAAAATTCCCGCCATCTGGATGAACCTTCTTCCTGAGCAAGAGTTTATCAGGTATTTAAAAGAGACAGAGAAGCTTGTGCGAGGAGTGGAAGCTTTGTTTATGGGCTGGCAGGGCTTGCGGGTGTTTTTTGAGACGCTTGATGAAAAAAGGCACGAGGCGCTTTTAGACCATACCCCAGATTGGGTATTTATTGATATCGGTCTTATGCGCTACGATGCAATTAAGGACTATAAGTGCATAGTTTACAAGCAGGAGCGGGTCAAAGGTCATCTTCAGGATGTTGAGAAGATTTTGCTCAAATACCGAGATAAACCCTTTGCCATTTATATGAAATGGCTTGATGGACCTTTTAAAGGTAGAGAGGTGCTTTACAATGAGGCATATTACAAAGACAAAGTCAGGGTGAGAGAGGGCGGAAGCGGTATCAGCGATAGAATTCTTGGAATAGCACCTGCCTGGATCGGTCTTACCAGCTCCTTAGCACGAAGAGGAACCAACCATCTCGTCACCGAGATTGGCTTAAAGCATCTTTTAGAGATGATCAAAAAGGACTATCTTAGAGGCAAGGGCACTAATGATATTAAAAGAGTGAACCACGGCATTCAAGAGGTGGATAACCATAAAGTTTATGTTATGGAGAACATTTTGCCCAAAGACCCAAAAAAGGGCTATTACTGCTACAGAATCATTCATTACATTGATTATATGCGCTCACTGGAAATCAAGGCGGTGATGTATAACTGGGATAATCAGCTTCAGGAATCATATACCTATACGCAGATAGCTATTAATCCCGGTCTAAAAGATATAGACTTTGACCCAGAAAATCCCGAATACAGGCTTTGATTTTTCCACTTTACAGAATGTGTCCAAAAGAGTAGGATAAATTTGAGATGCCCGATGCCCTGCCTAAAAAGTTCGGCAGATATGAGATAATTGGGATTCTTGGGCGTGGCTCTATGGGTGTGGTTTACAAAGCTCGCGACCCGGTTATCGGCAGGCTGGTTGCCATAAAGAGCATTCCTGAAAGCCTGGGCTTGGAGACAGGCAAAAAAGAGGAATACATAAAAAGGCTTTTTCAGGAAGCAAAGGCAGCGGGCAGTCTTCAGCATCCCAATATCGTCACCATTTATGATGTTGGTGAGACCGAGTTCGGACCGTTCATTGCAATGGAATATCTTGATGGCATTACCTTAAAGGAGATTATCTCTCGGGGAAAAAAGCTCACTATTCCTCAGGTGGTGGAGTTGGTTCGGCAGGTTGGAGAGGGGCTGGATTATGCGCACTCACGGGGAATAGTCCATCGCGATATCAAGCCTGCCAATCTGATGATTGTTGAAGGCAAGCTGGTAAAGATTATGGACCTCGGCATAGCCCGCCTGCCTTTTTCCGACCTCACCAAAGAAGGAAAGCTGGTGGGCTCACCCAGCTATATGAGCCCCGAACAGCTTATGGGAGAAAAACTTGATGGCAGAAGCGACCTTTTCAGCTTAGGAGTGGTTATTTATCAAGCGACCACTGGCAAAAAGCCATTTACAGGAAGGAATATTCAGGAGATATGCTGGCGGATTATTCACGATGATTTTATTCCACCCTCAAAGCTTGAGCCAAACCTTCCACCAGAATTTGATTACATCATTGCCAAAGCACTGGCAAAGGACCGCAATCAGCGCTTTCAGAGCGGAAAAGAAATGTTTGAAGCAATGCGCGACCTGCTTGTGGGTCCAAAGGAGGAAGCAGAAGCCGAGGTTGAGCAGAGAGAAACCGAGATTGCAAGAAGTGAGACCAAAACTCAACCACAAAGCTCGCTGGATTCGGTTTATGATGAAAGCTCATCACTTTCCTCAAGCTCAGAGATTGAGGATATCTTTCGCGACCTTACTTTAAGCCATCGCACACTCAAGCTTGGTGAGGAAAAAAGAATACCGCTCTGGCAGGTCATCTTTGGCATAGCCCTGCTGGGAGCAATTTTAGCAGGATTGCTCTGGTTTTTAATTCGGGGGTAGAGATGATTATCAGTTGTCCCGGTTGCGGTGCTCGGCTAGCTCTGGGAGAGGATTTGTTTTTGGAAAAGGTAGTGGTTCGCTGTCCTGAGTGCCTACAGATTTTTATTGCCCGCTCCACTGATGCAAGCGAAGACGAAGGCGAGATAACCGGCGAGGCAACCCTACTTGTCAGCGACCATCCCCAGCTAAAAGAGGCGCAGTCCTTGTGGCGAAGTCCGGGTGCAAGTTTAACAGTGGTGCGGGGACCTGACCAGGGAATACATCTTCGCATCAAAA